>JAISVV010000037.1 GCA_031271365.1 Elusimicrobiota bacterium
CTACGGGGCCAAAATAATCCCGCAGGTAAAGGCCGGCCATGTTTTCAAGTTCCCGGGCTTCCCAAAGGTGCTGGTATTCTTCGGGGGTAACGGGCAAATCATATTCAACGCGTTCGTGGCTGTCGTAAACTTCATAGTCCTGCGCGGGCATAAGCTCGTCGTTGATAAACACTTGTTTGTTTTTTATTTCCACTTTCTCGCCCGGCAGCGCGATAACGCGTTTTACAAAATCGCGCCCGTATTGCGGCTCGCCGCAGTTAATTTGCTCTCTGTCTTCGGCGGGGAATTTAAAAACAATAACGTCGCCGCGTTTTATATCGTTAAACTTTATCAGACGGCTGCCTGTAAAAGGCTCTTTTACGCCATAGGTTATTTTGTTTACAAAAAGGTTGTCGCCCTCTAAAAGCGTATTTCGCATGGAGGCAGAGGGTATCTTAAACGCCTGCACAAACAAAAACATAGCCGCAGCCGCAAAAAACCCGGCAAAGTAAACCGTTTCCGCCCAATCAAGATGCGAGGCGTAAATCTTTTGCGCCGTCTTTTCCTTTGAGTTTTTTGCGCGGTAAATATTAAATCCGGCCCATACGGCCGCCGCCGCAGCAAGCAAAGCCGTGCGGCGCGCGCCAAACCCGCCGCTTATGCCGTTTGCCATCATAAAATTAGCCAGATAATAAAACATAAAAGCGGCCAAAAGCGCAAAAGCCGCGCTAAAGGCGGCAAAAATATTTTTATTTTCAAGCAGTTTTTTCTTTTTTAAATATTTGGCGAGTTTTGCATAAATAAAGGCAGCCGCGCCGACGATTAAAAGCCTCAGTTCCATTTTAGCAGTCTCCTGTTATTGCCGTCAAAACGTCTTTTGTTGATATAATTAAAAAGCGTCCATAAAACCGGTATTTTTTCTATCCAAAGCCGCGCTTTAAAAGCCAGCGCCGGCAGCAACGCGGTTTTTTGTTTTTCAAACGGCTTGCCGCCTAAAGCCAGCCACTGCAGGTAAAAGCCGTTCCATTGCGCCAAGCGGTAATTATTCCAAAACTTATTTGGCCCCATGGCGTGTAAAATTTTAGCTTCGCTTATTTTAACGGGGTAGCTAAACGGCTGGGCGTTATATACGCGCGGCACGTCGGATATTTGCCATTTAAAATGCTGTGCGGCCAGGTTTAAAACGGCCTGGTCCGGGCATTTTAAAGCGGGGGCAAGGTTTTTTGTTTGTTGATAAAGCCAGGTTTTGATTTCCTGCGCGTTTGGCAAAGTATCTTTTAGCAGCAAAAGGCCGGAGTTGTAATTTTCAGCCGCCATATCATAGCCGGCGGCCGGCGTAAAAAAGTTAAAGATAAGCGCATTATAATCTTTACTCATGCTAACCGGGTTTTTAGCGTCGCCGAATAACTTTTTAAACTCTTTTAAAACCAAAATATCGCTGTCCAGCCAAAGCACGTGCCGGTAGTCCCGCAGCAGCGAAAAACATTCATAGCGCGCAAAGGTAAGCTCGCTGTAAAGGCCCAGCGTTTGGATTTGCCGCGCCTCAAAAGGCAGTTTAAAAGGCAAAAAATCAACCGGCGCTATTTTTTGCAGGGCTTCTTTGTTTTGCGCGCTCATATTATTGGTAAACACAAAAAAATCCGCCTCTTTAAACAGCAGCGGGGAATTTGTCTTAAAACTAAGCAGCGCCGCGCCCAAAGCGAAGGCAAATTTTTCGTCGGCGGCAAAAACCGCGGCCAATCGTTTTTTGGCTTTATTCATGTAAAAATTATAACAATTTTAAAAATCCACGCTTAGGATTTTGCTTTCAAACGGCTTAAACTCCAGCGTAAGGCCGTTTGCTTTAACTTCGCTTAAAGGCAGGTTGATATGGCTTTTGGTAAGTTCTTCTTTAATAAAAATATTTTTGCCTTCGGGCAGTTTATCTACGCGTAAGATACAGCGCGAAGGCCGGTCGCTGTAATTTATAACCACCGTTTTGCAGGTGGTAAGCTGCGTCCAGTGCCAGGCAAGTATATTGCGGTAGCTTTCGTCGGTATCATTAATCGGTTTTGTATTTTTAAGCACCCATTGCCCGCCGTGGAAACACGGGTGGTCAACAGCCTCCAGTAATGTTTTATAAAAGGCTTCGCAGGCTTTATCTTCCACAAATTCGCCGGTAAAGTATTGTATGGGCAGGCGCCGCTTCTCCCCGCGCAGCTGCCGCGCGGTAAACAGCCGCAGGCCGGGTATGGTGGAAATTATTACAGCCGCCGCCATAGATTTTTGCGGCCCAAAGGCTGTTACGGGCTCTTCCTCGTCGTGGTTAGAGATAAAGCGTATAGAACGCATTTGATACAAATGCTCCGCGTTTAAATGCCCTTGTATATCCTGCGCGTTGGATTTTAAAAGCCTGTCGTACAAAATTTTATCGTAGGTAAAATCAAAGCCCAGCTCCTGCACTTCCCATTCCAGGCCCCAGTACACCTCCGCGCCAAAGACAAAAAAAGGCTGCTCGCGGCGCACGGCTTCTATGGCGTCGGGCCAAAACTCTTCCCGCGGGGTTTCTTCCTGCACGTAGCGGCCCCAGGTGTCTTTAAAAACTTTGTTTAACATCAGCATAACCATATCGCAGCGCAGCCCGTCGCACATTTGCGATACGCGCTGCAGCTCGCCCGTCAAATAAGCCCGCGCTTTGGGGTTAAAGTGATTAATTTGCACGGTATCCGTCCAGGGGGGGAAGTACGGGTCCCGCCCGTGGGCCAGCCAGTCGCCGTTTTTGGTTTGGAAAAACAGGCTTTTATCCTGCGGCTCGCCCTTGCTGCGGACAAAAATTTCCGGCTCGGTTAAGGTAAGCGGATGGTCTATTGCAAAATGATTAGCGGCAAAGTCTAAAATAAGGTTTATGCCCAAGTCGTTAAGGCGCTCTCTGAATTTTTGCAACGCGCCGTCGCCGCCTAAAAAGGCGTCCGTTTCATAAGCGGATATAGAATATTGAGAGCCTAAAATCTCTTCCTTTTTATAATCGGGTTTTATTTGGGCTATAGAATTGTTTATGCCTTTATCGTTGCGGGCAATCTCGCGCGAGGCAAGGCTTTCTTTCCACACGCCCATAAGCCAAAGGCCGTCAAAGCCCCGGGCTTTAAAATCCAAAAGATAGCTTTCCGGCACATTGGCCAAAGTAATGGCGTTATTGCCGGTTAAAAGCTGTATTCTTTTTATCCAATTGCGCGCGTTAACTTCCAATACATGAGGATTAGTTCTCATATTGGCTTACCCCTTTTAGCAATGGTAACACTTTAAAACCAAAAAGTCCACCTTAAAGCGGGGTTTATTCTTCCCTTTAAAAAAACTAAAATAAACACATGGGTAACTTAGAAAATTTGCAAAAGGCCAGCGGCGTAGGCGTCTGGGACTTAAAAGAAGCGTATAAAGCCGCCGGTAATCTGCGCCTTAATATTATCACCGCCGGCCGCTACGGCAGCGGCGTGAGCGAGATTTTCTCCCGCGCAAACGAATACTTTAACGAGCTAGGCCTCTTTAGTAATTGGGAAAATATTATAGCCGGCGAAGAGTTTTTTAATCTGGCTAAAAAAATAACCAATGCAGTGACGCTTGGCAGCGAAGTAAGCTTAAAAGAGCTGCGCCGCTTTGAGCAGCTTTCCTACGAGCTTAACATAGACACCAACTACGACGCCGTTTATATCAACGACCACGCCCCCTTAATAGCCGCGCAAATGTCTGCCGCGCAAAAAATTTTCCGGGCGCATTTGGATATGTCGCGCGCCAATGATTTAGCGTGGGATTTTTTAAAGCCCTTTATAGAAAGCTGCGAGCATATAATTTTTACGGACCCTTCCTTCCACAAGCCGCTGAAAGGCGATATCCGCTACATAACCCCCACTATAGACCCGGGCTCGCCCAAAAACCATTTTGTGCCGCGGCAGGACGCGCTTAAAGTTTTAAAAGAATACAAAATCCCCGCCGATAAGCCGATAATCACCCAGGTAGGCCGCTTTGACGCCATGAAAGACCCCCTTGGCGTAATAGACGCCTTTAACCTCGTGCGCCAAGAGAGGCCCTGCACGCTTATCTTGGCCGGCGGCCACGCGCAGGACGACCCGCAGTCGCAGCAAGTCTACCAAGAAGCCTTAGAAAAAGCGGCCGGCAGCAAAGACATCTTTTTACTTGCCATAAACCGGCAGGATTATAAAATAGCCGCCCTGCAAAGCGTAAGCGACGTAATTTTGCAAAAAAGCATAGCCGAAAGTTTCGGCCTTGCCATCACCGAAGCCTTGTGGAAAGAAAAGCCCGTCGTAGCCAGTAATATTGGCGGCATACCGCTGCAAATAAAAGACGGCAAAACCGGCCTTTTGTGCCATGATATAGAAAGCTGCGCCAACGCCCTTTTGCGGCTTTTAGAAGATAAAGCCCTTGGCGTAAAACTGGGCAAAAACGGCCACTCTTTGGTGCGCGAAAAGTTTTTAATCACGAGCGAACTTTGGCAGCATTTGCCGGTTTTTAAAAGTATAATGGAAATATGATAGAAAAGGGCGATCACGTTCTAATTGCCGGCCTTGGCATGGAGTTTGCGCTCACCATGAGCCTGGGTTTCTTCGGCGGCCGGTGGCTGGATGTTAAATTTGCAACAACGCCGTGGCTTATGCTTTTATGCTGCGCTTTGGCCTTTGCCCTTGCTATGTACATTTTAATTAAAAGCGCGCGCGCCGCGGCGGCAAACAAAGCCGCGCGCGCGCAAGAAGACAAAAAATGATAGTAGAGCTTCTAGAACATCATATAGTAAGCAATTACGCCGTATTCGGGTTTAACCTCTTCGGTAAACTGATAAACGTCGGCGTGTACGAGTTTTTTTTAACGCTTATCTGCGCGCTTTTAATACTGCTTTTGCCGCTGGCGGCGCGGCGCAAAGGCGGGCGCATAAAAACGGCTTTAGAGCTTTTTGTAAGTTTTGTGCGCGACAATATAGTAATACCCAATCTAGGCGAGCGCGCCGGCCAAAGGTTTTTGCCTTTCTTCTGCACGCTGATGCTTTTTTTACTTTTTGCAAATTACCTGGGCTTAGTGCCGCAAACGCATACCGTTACGGCAAATATTTCTATAACCCTGGGCATGGCGCTTGTAAGCGGCTCGTTTATAATAGCTTTAAGCCTTAAAGAAAACGGCGCGGCGGGTTTTTTAAAAACCTTTGTGCCCTCCGGCGTGCCGGTTTATCTGGCGCCCGTCATCTTCCCGCTGGAAGTGATTAGCCTCTTTATCCGCGTTTTTGTTTTGGCGATAAGGCTTTTTGCAAATATGGCCGCCGGGCATATGGTGCTTTTGGGGCTTTTCGGTTTTATTTTCCTGCTGGGCGCAAAAAGCGCGGTTTTGGGTTACGGCTCTTCCGCGGGCGTGCTGGGCATGACTTTATTTGTAACAATTTTAGAATTACTTGTAGCGGCAATACAGGCTTATGTTTTTACTTTGCTTACGGCAATATTCGCAGGCCTGCAAATGCGCGCGCATTAAAGGAGAACGCATTATGGAACTTGAAGTGCTTAAATTCGTTGCCGCGGCTTTTGGCGCGGGGCTCGCCGTTATCGGCGGGGCGCTGGGCATAGGCAAAATCGGTGTGGCCGCTTTGGAAGCCACCGGCCGCCAGCCGGAAGTTGCCGCCAAAGCGCAAATCACCATGATTATCGCCGCCGCTTTGGTGGAAGGCGCAACCTTCTTCGGCCTTATTATCTGCATGGTAATGCTGTTTATCTAAACGCCGCAAAAGGATAGTATGGACAAGTTATTACAACCCGATTTCGGGCTGGTTTTTTGGACTATAGTAAACTTTTTACTATTGGTTTTTGTGCTGGCAAAATTTGCCTGGAGGCCCGTTATTTCCGCCCTGGACGCGCGCGAAAAACAGGTTAAAGACGATATTTCCGCCGCCAAAGCCGCCAACGAAGAAGCCCAAAAAATCAAAACGGGTTTACAGGCGCAGCTTGACGCTTTGGCGCGCCAAAGCGCCGCCAAGCTGCAGGAGGCCGCGGCCCTGGGCGAGGTTGAAAAGCAAAAAATCATCGCCCTGGCCAAAGAAGAAGCGCAAAAATTAATACAAAACGCCCGGGCGCAAATAGAAACGCAAACCCAAAAAGCCGTGCAGGATATAAAAAAAGAAATCGCCGGCATTACCATGCTTGCCGTGCAAAAAGTTATACAGCGGCAGGCAGACGCGCAAACCGGCAAGCGTCTGGTGGACGACTTGCTAAAGGACATTAAAACAAAATGAAGCCCAATACTTTGGCTTTAGCCCGCCGCTACGCCCGTGCGTACGACAGCGTGGCCAAAGACAATAAAGAAGCCGCCTCAAATTTGCAAGCCTATCAAAACGCCTTAACCGCGCTTGACGCGGCGCGCGGGGCTTTAATAAACCCTGTGCTGCCCTTCAGCGTTAAAGAAGAGCTGCTCTGTAAAATCTTAGCGCAGGATAAAGCCGCCGCTTTTATAAAACTGCTTGTGCTGGAAAAAAGGTTCCCTTTAGCGCGCGGTATCGAAGAAGAACTGCAAAATTTATTGGACGCGAGAGAAGGCGTAACGCGCGTGCAAATAACCGCCGCGGCGGAGCTGCCCGCCGCGGAAAAAGAAAAACTTAACGCCGCGCTAAACCGGTACTTCGGCGGCCAAACCGCCGCGCGCTACGAGGTGGATAAGGCTTTGCTCGCCGGCGTAAAAATACGCCGGGGCGATTTAATTATAGACGGCAGCGCGCAGGGCCGCGTAACGCGTCTTACCAAAATTTTAACGGATAAATAATATGGCTATAAAACCCGAGGAAATAACTTCAATAATCAAAGAACGCATACAAAACTTTGTGCCGGCTGCGCAAATCAGCGAAGCCGGCTCGGTAATCAGCGTGGGCGACGGCATTGCGCGCGTATACGGCCTTAAAAACGCCGTCGCCGGCGAACTTTTGGATTTTGAAGGCGGCGTAAAAGGCCTGGTGCAAAATTTGGAATACGATAATATCGGCTGCGTGCTTTTAGGCCCGGACACCGATATAAAAGAAGGCTCGCTTGTAAAGCGCACCGGCAAAGTTATAAGCGTGCCCGTGGGCGAGGCTCTTTTAGGCCGCGTTGTAAGCCCGCTGGGCGAGGCTTTAGACGGTCTGGGCCCGGTAAAAACAACGGAAACCCGCCCGATGGAAGTTGTCGCCCCCGGCGTGGCCGAGCGCGCGCCGGTAAAGCAGCCTTTGCAAACCGGCCTTAAAGCTATAGACGCCATGGTCCCCATAGGCAAAGGCCAGCGCGAACTTATCATAGGCGACCGCCAAACCGGCAAAACCGCTATTGCCATAGACGCCGTTATCAATCAAAAACGGCAGGGCGAAGGCGTTATCTGCATCTACGTTGCCATAGGCCAAAAACAAAGCACCGTCGCGCAGGTTGTGCAAACTTTAAAAGAGGCGGGCGCCATGGATTACACTATAGTCGTCGCCGCCACCGCGTCTGACCCTGCCTCCCTGCTCTACGCCGCGCCCTACGCCGCCGCCGCCATGGGCGAATATTTTATGTGGAAAGGCAAAGACGTTCTGATTATTTATGACGATTTATCCAAGCACGCCCAAGCCTACAGGCAAATGTCTCTGCTGCTGCGCCGCCCCCCGGGCCGCGAGGCTTATCCGGGCGACGTTTTTTATCTGCACTCGCGTCTTTTAGAGCGCGCGTGCAAACTTAATGATAAAAACGGCGGCGGCTCCATGACCGCGCTGCCGATTATAGAAACGCAGGCCAACGATATTTCGGCCTATATCCCGACAAACGTAATCTCTATCACCGACGGGCAGATTTATTTGGATACAAATATCTTCCGCTCGGGCATAAAGCCGGCGGTAGATGTGGGGTTGTCCGTTTCCCGCGTGGGGGGCAGCGCGCAAAAGAAAGCCATGCGCTCGGTAAGCGGCACGCTGAGGATTGATTTGGCGCAGTACCAGGAGTTAGAAAGTTTCGCCCAATTCGGCTCGGAGCTTGATAAAGAATCGCAGGCCCAGCTTGCGCGCGGCGCGCGCATGAAAGAGCTTTTAAAACAGCCGCAGTACAGCCCCATGCTTATGCAGGAGCAGGCGCTCTCGCTGTTTGCCGGCACCAACGGCTACGTAGACGACATCGCCGTAAACGAAGTGCTGCGCTTTGAGCGCGAAATGCTTGCCTGCGCCAAAGCCAAATACCCGCAGCTGTTAGAAAAAATATCTAAAGCCGCGGCTTTTGACGATAATCTAAAAAAAGAAGCAACCGCTTTCTTGGACGAATTTAAACCAATGTTTAAAACACAGGAGAAAAAATAAAAATATGACTTCCCCAAAAAAATACTTAGTAACCGGCGGCGCCGGCTTTATCGGCAGCAATTTAGTTTTTGAACTTGTAAAACAAGGCGCGGAAGTTAGCGTGATGGACGATTTTTCCTCCGGCAGCTTTAAAACGCTTTTGGGGTTTGAAGGCGATATTGTGGCCTGCGATGTTTTTGACGCCATGCCCAAAGACGCCAATTACGACGCCATTTTCCACCAGGCCGCCATTACCGATACCGACGTGCACGACCAAAAATTAATGATGCAAAAAAACGTGGAGGCTTTCCGCCGCGTTTTGGATTATGCCGTAAAAAACGGCGTGCGCAAGGTTATATACGCCTCTTCCGCGGCCACCTACGGTAACGGCGCTTGCCCCATGAAGGTAAGCCAACCCCCCAAGCCGGAGAATGTTTACGGCTTTTCCAAAGCTGTCATGGATAATGTGGGCCGCCATTACGCGGCAAAAAATAAAGAATTAATTATAATCGGCCTGCGCTATTTTAACGTCTACGGCCCCGGCGAATATCATAAGGGCAAAACCTCCAGCATGATATACCAGCTTTACAAACAAATGAAGCAGGGCTTCAGGCCCAAAGTCTTTAAAATGGGCGAGCAGGAGCGCGATTTTGTCTACATCAAAGACGTAGTCAAAGCCAATATGTGCGCTTTAAATAACGCGAAAGAAAGCTGCGTGGTTAACGTGGGCACGGGAATTGCGCGCAACTTTAACGATATCATCAAGGCTTTAAATAACGAGCTTGGCAAAAACCTCTCGGCCGATTATATAGATAACCCGTACAGCTTTTACCAAATGCAAACGCAGGCCGATATTGCCTACACCAGCGAAAAAATCGGCTACACGCCAGATTACACGCTGGAAAAAGGCATAGCAGACTACGTTAAAATTTTGGAAGAAACCGGTAAATAAAAGTGCAATCACTGCGCGATATAAGGCAAGAGATTAAAAGCATCAAAGCCACGCAGCAAATAATGCTGACGATGAAGATGATTTCTTCCGCGCGTATAAAAAAGGCCCAGCGCCAAATGGAAGACGGCCGCCCCTTTGCGGAAAAAATGGCCGTTATGATAGACAATTTGCGCCGCGATATAGAAAATCCGCAAAGCGCCGTTTACAACTCCCCCGCGCGCAGGTATTTCAGCGCGGCGGGCGCGGACCCTGATAAAACCGCCCTTTTATTTATCACCGCCGACAAAGGCCTTGTAGGCGGCTTTAACGCCATGGCCATAAGGCAGTGCATAAAATGGCTGCGCGCCAACGCGCATAAGGAAAAATATGTTTTTGCGGCGGGCAAAAAAGGGCGCGATTTTTTGCGCCGTCTAAAAATGCCGCGCCTTAAGGTAATAGGGGATTTGACGGGCGTATTTCCCAAGGTAACCTACGCGCACGCCGCTATGATACAAGACGTTTTAAGCCAAAGCGCGCTAAAGGAAAATATCGGCGCCATAGAAGTTATTTACAATGATTTTAAAAGCATGGCCGCGCAAACCCTGGTGCAAAAAACAATACTGCCTTTTAACTTTGACGAAGTGCACGGCCGCGAAGATTTAACGGATTTTATCTTTGAGCCAGATATGCTTGAAGTGCTGCTTACGCTTTTGCCGCGCTATATGGGCGCCACAATTTACCGCTGCCTGCTTGAATCGCAGGCGGCCGAACTGGCAGCGCGCATGAACGCAATGGAAGCTGCCAGCAACAACGCCGGCGATATCATAACGCGCCTTGGCGTAACGTTAAATAAAGTAAGACAAGAGAGCATTACCAACGAACTTACGGAAATCATCTCCGGCGCCAACGCGCTTAACGATTAGTTTCTCCCTTTTGTAAAGGGAGAAAAGGCTCTCCCTTTAGGGGAGAGGCCGCCGCGTCGCAGCGTAGCGAAGACGGGGCGGGTGAGGGTGAATATAAGTTTTTAAATAGAGGTTTTTATGAACACAGGTAAAGTAGTGCAAATCATCGGCCCCGTGGTGGACGTGCAATTTAACGCCGGCGCGCTGCCCGCCGTGCAAACCGCTTTGGAAATCAAAATAAACGATAAAGAAGTTGTTGTGGCCGAAGTAGCCCAGCAAGTGGGCGACGATATTGTGCGCGCCGTTGCCCTTGCGCCTACCGACGGCCTTGCCCGCGGCGCAGAGGTCAGCGACACCGGCGGCCCGCTAAAAGTGCCCGTGGGCGAAGCGTGCCTCGGCCGCCTGTTAAACGTTTTAGGCAAACCCATGGACCACCGGGGCGAAGTTAAAACCGATAAATTTGCCTCTATCCACACGCCCCCGCCGTCTTTAGAAGACCAGGTTACCACGCCCGAGATTTTTGAAACCGGCATAAAAGTGATAGACTTGGTTGCGCCGTATATGAAAGGCGGCAAAGTGGGTTTGTTCGGCGGCGCGGGCGTTGGCAAAACCGTTATCATTATGGAGCTTATCAACAATGTGGCGCGCCAGCATCAGGGCAGCTCCGTCTTCGGCGGCGTCGGCGAGCGCAGCCGCGAAGGCAACGACCTTTGGTTAGATATGCAGGAAAGCAAACTGCAAGGCGGCGGCAGCGTTTTAGATAAAACCGTTTTAGTCTACGGCCAAATGAACGAGCCGCCCGGCGCGCGCGCCAAAGTGGCCTTAACCGCTTTAACGCAGGCCGAGTACTTCCGCGACCAAAAAGGCCAGGACGTGCTTTTGTTTGTAGATAAGATCTTCCGCTACGTTTTAGCCAATTCAGAGGTTTCGGCCTTGCTCGGCCGTATGCCCTCGGCCGTCGGGTATCAGCCTACTTTAAATACCGAAATCGGCTCCCTGCAGGAGCGTATTACCTCTACAAAAAAAGGCTCTATCACATCAATACAAGCCGTGTACGTGCCCGCCGACGATATGACGGACCCGGGCGTCGCCGCCACCTTTACGCACCTGGACGCAACCACGGTTTTATCGCGCGCGCAAGCCAGCCTTGGCCTCTACCCCGCGGTGGACCCGCTTGACAGCGCCTCTCGCATTTTAGACGCGCGCATTATAGGGCAGGAGCATTACGACGTTGCCCAAAGCGTGCGCCGGCTTTTGCAAAAGTATAAAGATTTGCAGGACATTATAGCCATTTTAGGCATGGACGAACTTAGCGACGAAGATAAAACCACCGTCGCCCGCGCGCGGCGCGTGCAAAAGTTTCTCTCGCAGCCCTTTTTCGTGGCCGAAAAGTTTACCGGCGTTGAGGGCAAATACGTAAAGGTGGCCGACACTATAAAAGGTTTTAAAGGCATAATAAACGGCGAGTACGACCATATCCCCGAGCAAGCCTTCTTCAACTGCGGCGGCATAGAAGACGTCTTAGCCAACTGGGAAAAAATAAAACAAAAAAGCGAAGACAAACCCGGGCAAGAGGCAGCGGCCGAAGCCAAAAAAGCGTAACCATCGCCGTCATTGCGCGGGCTGAAAGGACGCGGCAATCCAGTCGTTAAAAGGCAACAAATGACCGAAAAAAAACTAAGGCTGCAAATAGTAACCCCGCAAAAACCTGTCTTAGATAAACAGGTGGATTTTGTCGCCCTGCCCGCCTACAACGGCGAAATGGGCGTACTGCCGGGCCACATACAATACGTCGCAAAACTTAACTTCGGCGTGCTGCGCTACAAAGACGGGCAGGAAGAAGGCGCCTTTGCCGTAATGGGCGGCTTTGCGCAAATAGAGCACGATATCGTAAGCGTATTTGCGGAAGACGCCGCCCTGGAAGAAGAAATAGACGCCGAGGAACAACGCCAAAAGCTCTCGCGCGGCAAAGCCACGCTGTCGGCCCAAGGCAGCGACATAGACATAGAACTGGCCGAAATAGAAATAAAAAAAGCCCTGCTGCTGCTAAAAGTAAAAAACAAAAGCGGCAAATAAAGTCATTGTAAGGAGCCCGGGGCGCGGCAACCCGGTCGTTACGCCGTCATTGCGGTTTCTTCTTTATAAAGTCATTGCGAGGCCCGAAGGGCCGTGGCAATCTTCCTGTTTATTATGACTAAAAACTATTTTATCTATATCCTAGCCAGTCATGATAACGCCGTTCTCTACACCGGCGTAACAAGCGATTTAAAATCTCGCGTTTGGCAGCATAAAGAAAAAATTGTAAAAGGTTTCACCGAAAAATATAATGTAAGCAGGCTTGTCTATTACGAGGTATTCCCCACTCCTTTAGACGCAATTGCCAGGGAAAAACAAATAAAAGCAGGTCCTCGCGGTAAAAAGATATCATTAATAGAATCAATGAACCCGTACTTTGAAGATTTATACGAAAAGATTTGAGTAAACAGGAAGATTGCCACGGCCCTTGGGGCCCCGCAATGACAAATTGTTATGACCAAAAACATAAAACAAGAAATCGAAAGCCTGCGCGAGCAAATAAACCGCCACAGCAACCTATACTACAACCTCGACGCGCCGGAAATAAGCGATTTTGATTTCGACCAACTCTACGCCCGCCTTAAAACGCTGGAGGCGGCCAACCCGCAGTTTGTTACGCCCGATTCCCCAACCCAAAGGATAGGCGGCGCGGCGCAAAGCGCCTTCGCGCCCGTGGAGCACATCGTGCCAATGATGTCCTTAGACAACACCTACAACGCGCAGGAAATTAAAGACTGGCACGAGCGCTGCGCCAAATCCTTACACACCGACAAATTTGAAATGATTGCGGAAAGCAAGATAGACGGCGTTTCCTGTTCGCTTTTATACAAAGACGGCGCGCTTGCGCAAGCGGCGACGCGCGGCGACGGCCGCACCGGCGAGGACGTCACCGCCAACATAAGAACAATAAAAACAATACCTTTAAAACTAACGGGCCCCGCGCCGCAAACGCTGGAAATCCGCGGCGAAGTCTTTATCTATAAAGAAGACCTTAAAGCCCTAAACAAAGAACAGCTTGCAAAAAATTTGCCCGCGTTTGCAAACACAAGAAACGCGGCCGCCGGCTCTGTCCGTCAGAAAGACGCTAAAATAACCGCTGCGCGGCCGCTGCGGTTTTTTGCGCACACTTTCGGCGCGGGCGAGATAAAGGCGGCAACCTTCGGCGGGTTTATGGAAGACTGCAAAAAATGGGGCGTGCCCGTGGCGCCGCAGCGCAAAATTTTTACCGATATAGAAGAAGTAATAAAATTTTACGAAAGTTTTAAGCAAAACTTGCCCGCTTTAAAATACGACGCCGACGGCCTTGTCGTTAAAGTAAACTCTTTCGCGCAGCAGCGCATTTTGGGCCAAACGGCCAAAAGCCCGCGCTGGGCTATTGCCTTAAAATACCCCGCCGCGCAGGCGCAAACAAAGATAAATAAAATTATTTTCTCCGTCGGGCGCACAGGCGTTATCACGCCCGTGGCCGAGCTTGAACCGGTGCAGCTTTCCGGCGTAACGATATCCAACGCCACGTTACATAATTTTGACGAAATCGAACGCCTCGGCGTAAAAGAAGGCGACAGCGTTTTAATAGAACGCGCCGGCGAAGTTATCCCCAAAGTTTTAAGCGTGGCTGCAGACGGC
>JAISVV010000074.1 GCA_031271365.1 Elusimicrobiota bacterium
TTAAAATTTTGCGCCAAGGCGTTAATTTGCGCTTTGTTGAGGTTGGATATTTGCCCGTCGTTCGCGCCGGCCAGCGTTTCCAGCAGCCGCTTAGGCAGCAGCCCGTGCAGCAGGGCGGAAGGCTTTTTAACGCTGGTTTTGTTTTTAAGCAGCAGTTCTTTAACGTCAGCGCCCGGCAGAAAGTTTATAATAATCTCTTTGCCCGCAAGGTTATGCAGCGATAAATCAAACACCGCCGGCCCGCTTAGGCCGCCGTGGGTAAATAAAATATCGCCCTGCACCGCGCGCCCGGCGCATTTAAGCGCTGCCGCGCAGCTAATGCCCGCCAGCGGCGCAAAACCGCCGAACAAAACGCCCGTTAAAGCCGGATATACGGGCGTAACGCGCAATCCAAAACTTTTTGCGATATCATAAGCCGCGCCCGTTGCGCCCAGCGCCGGGTAGGAAAGCCCGCCCAAAGCGCAAATTACGTTGCGCGCGCAGAAAATTTGCCTGTCCGTATACACTTCAAAAATATCGCCCGCTTTTACAACTTTCCCTATTTTATTTTTAAAAGCAAAAACGGCGGTTTTATCAATTTCGGCCAAAAGCGCGTCCAAGACGGCGGCCGAACTTTCGGCAAACAATTTGCCGTCCTGCCGCTCGCGCCATTTAACGTGCCGCTTATCTAAAAACGCCGCAAAATCCATTGCTTTAAAACCCGCCAGCGCCGAGGCGCAAAACTTAGGGTTTGCCCCAAAATAATCCGCCGGCGAAACATGTTTATTGCCAAAATTACAAAGCCCGCCGCCGGAAGCCAAAACCTTAAGCCCCGCGCTTTTATTGCCCTCTATTATGACAACGCTTTTGCCTTTAAGCAGCCCGGCGGCAAACAACCCCGCCGCGCCCGCGCCTAAAACGGCAATGTCAAAAACTTGCTTATTCATGGTATAAATTATAGTATAAATTGACGATACGCAAAGGGGGAAACATGGATTTTTTTGAAGCAGTAACAACCCGCCGCTCGCGCTACGCGCTGTCGGCAAAATCAACCATCAGCGACGATAAACTTAAAGAAATAATAGCAACCGCCGTGCTAAACGCGCCCTCGGCCTATAACGCGCAGCCCGCGCGCGTGGTTGTGCTGCTTGGGCAAAGCCATAAAAAAATATGGGATATCGCCATGGCCGCCCTTCGCAAAATAGTGCCGGCGGATAAATTTGCCCGCACGGAAAATAAAATCAATTCCTTCGCGGCCGCCTACGGCACCGTGCTTTTTTATAATGACGAAGATACTATAAAAGACCTGCAAACCAAATACCCCGATTATAAAGATAACTTTGCCCTCTGGGCCGCGCAAGGCATGGGCCTTGTGCAATACGGCCTTTGGCTGGCTTTAACCGCGCAGGGCTTGGGCGCAAACCTGCAGCACTATAACCCGCTCATAGACGAAGAGGCCGCCAAAGCTTTCAATATACCGCCCGGCTGGAAACTTTTGGGCCAAATGCCCTTTGGCGTACCCGCCGCGCCGCCGTTTAAAAAAACTTCCAAACCCGCAGAGGAACTGGTAAAAATGTTAAAATAGTGTTAATATGCTCAGACCTAAACTATACACGCTCCTTAAAACCAAACAAGACAGAAAGGAATTTACCAAAAAAACCATCCTGCGCGAGGTTATGGCCGGCTTTGTTGTTGCCTGCATTGCGCTGCCGCTGTCCGTGGCTTTGGCTATTGCCAGCGGCGTCACGCCGGAGCGCGGGCTTATAACGGCGGTTGTTGCGGGTTTTTTAATTTCGGCTTTGGGCGGCAGCCGGGTGCAGATATCTGGGCCGACGGCGGCCTTTGTGGTTATTATCTACGGCATTGTGGCGCAGTACGGCGTAGACGGGCTCATCGCGGCCACTTTTATGGCCGGCATAATACTTACCGCCATGGGTTTTTTAAAGTTTGGCAGCTTTCTTAAATATATACCTTACCCCGTGGTAACCGGTTTTACAAGCGGCATTGCCGTGGTGCTCTTTACCGGCCAGGTTAACGATTTTTTGGGCCTCGGCCTAAAAGATATGCCGGCCGGTTTTTTTGCCAAATGGCAGCTTTATTTTAACAGCCTTAATTTGCTTAACCCCGCCGCCTTGTTTATCGGCGCGCTTGCGCTTTGTATAATTATTTTCTGGCCCAAAAAAATAAAATGGCTGCCGGCGTATTTGGCGGCTTTGGTTGTTACCGCCGCTATGGCGCAAATATTTAAATTGCCGGCTGCTACCATTGAAAGTACTTTTGGCGTCATCTCGGCGGGTTTGCCAATGCCTAAAATACCCGTCCTTACGCTGGAGATGATAAGCAGCCTTATCCGCCCGGCTTTTGTAATAGCGTTTTTAGCCGGCATAGAAAGCCTGCTTTCCGCCGTAGTGGCAGATGGTATGATAGGCAAAAAACACCGCTCCAACATGGAGCTTGTTGCCGGCGGCATAGGCAATATAGTAAGCTCTTTCTTTGGCGGCCTGCCGGCCACGGGCGCCATTGCCCGCACGGCGGCCAATATAGATAATGGCGGGCGCACGCCCATATCGGGTATGGCGCACGGCCTGTTTTTGCTGCTTATGATGCTTTGTTTTATGCGGTATATAAGCATGATACCCATGGCCGCTTTGGCCGCAATCCTGTTTGTTGTGGCGTATAAAATGAGTTCCTGGCGCAGCTTTGCCGATTTATTTAAAGCCCCCGTCAGCGACATTGCCGTGCTGCTTACCACTTTTGCTTTAACCGTAGTTAAAGATTTGGTTGTGGCTATAGAAGCCGGCCTTTTACTGGCCGCGCTGCTGTTTATGAAGCGTATGTCGGACGTATACCGCGTATCCAAAGCCGACGACGATATCTTAGACGAAGTGCGCCACAAAGACGATATAGACTTAAAGGAAATCACCAAAAACGTTGTGGTGTACGAGATTAACGGCCCCTTCTTTTTCGGCGCGGCAAATATGTTTGTGGACACGCTTGAAAACCTGGCCGACTGCAAGGTTTTGGTGCTGCGTATGCGCAGCGTGCCCGCGATGGACGCCACCGGCTACCACGCTTTGTACAAAATTTACAAACGCTGCCGGGCAAACAATATTTACATGGTGCTCTCTCACGTGCAGGCGCAGCCTAAGAAGACTTTAAAGAAATTTGGCTTTACGGAACAGACCGACGGCGTCTACTTCTGTAAAGACATTGACGCATCGCTGCAAAAAGCAAAAGAATTGGTTGAAGTTAAATAAGGAGGTTATACATGGAACAAATACAACAAAAGCAGCCTGTTGCATTATGGCTGTTGTGTCTGACGGAGGTTTTTGAGCGTTTCAGCTACTACGGTATGCGCGCTTTATTAATCCTTTACTTGGTTAACGCGCTGCAAATGGGCCGGCAGGACGCGTCCAATATTTACGGCTCGTTTACCAGCCTGGTTTATTTATCCGGCCTTTTAGGCGGATACGTGGCCGATAAGTATTTAGGGCAAAAACAATCCATTATTTGGGGCGCGGTGATGATAGTCGTCGGCCAGTTTTTGCTGGGTATTGAAAGCCTTGCCTTTATGTACACGGCTATGGGCTTTTTAATCATGGGTAACGGGTTTTTTAAAATAAGCATTTCAACCATGGTCGGCAGTCTGTATGAAAAGGGCGACACCAGGCGCGACGGCGGCTTTACCTATTTTTATATGTCGGTAAACCTGGGCGC
>JAISVV010000113.1 GCA_031271365.1 Elusimicrobiota bacterium
AAGGGGCGCACGTTTTCTATGCATTTGTTAAATATTTCAATAGGGTCGGCTTTGGCCTTTTCCTTGATAATATCCATAGCCTGCATAAAAATCTTTTCCGACGTGGCTTTTTTGCCTTCAAAATTGATTTTATTGATAAACCGCGACACCAAAACCGAATTATATTTAAAATCGGCCGGCGGGGCGGGGCGTCTGTCTCTGGGTCTTAAACCTTTTCTGGGCATATATTAGTTAATCTCCTATTTACCTGCTTTGGGGCGCTTTACGCCGTAAAGCGAGCGGCCCTGCTTTCTGTTTTCAACGCCCGAGGCGTCTAAAGCGCCGCGGATGATGTGAGACCTTACGCCCGGCAAGTCCTTCACGCGGCCGCCGCGCACGAGCACTATGCTGTGCTCCTGCAGGTTATGGCCAACGCCCGGGATATAGGCGGTAACTTCCATCTTGGAGGTTAACTTTACGCGGGCAACCTTTCTTAAAGCCGAGTTAGGCTTTTTAGGGGTTGTCGTGTAGACACGGGTGCAAACCCCTCTTCTTTGGGGGCAGGACATTAAAGCCGGGCTTTTGGTTTTAAACTCGGTTTTGGCCCTTCCGTGTTTTACTAATTGGTTTACTGTCGGCATTTATTTATTATTCTCCTGTTGTGCTGATTGTGCTGATTTCTTCTCTTCAAATTCTTCGGCGATTTCCTTGGCGGAAATGCCGGTGCCCGCGGGCAATAGGTGGCCCACGATGACGTTTTCCTTGAGGCCTACGAGCCTGTCGGTTTGGCCTTTGATGGCCGCGTCGGTCAATACTTTGGTTGTTTCCTGGAAGCTGGCGGCGGAAACAAAACTTTCCGACGCTAGCGAAGCTTTGGAAATACCTAAAAGTATGGTTTCGGCCTGGGCTTCTTTTTTGCCTTTTGCCGCGACGCGTTTGTTTTCCGTGAGGAAAACGGAGCGGTTTACAATTTCGCCTTTTAAGAAGCTGGTGTCGCCGGCGTCTTGTATGCGCATATTGCTTAGCATTTGCCGCACGATAACTTCCATATGCTTATCGTTGATGGTAACGCCTTGCAGGCGGTACACTTCCTGAATGGCGTTAAGCAAAAACTCCTGCACTTCTTTTATGCCTTTTACGCGCAGTACGTCATGCGGGTCTATGGCGCCGTCGGTTAAGGCTTCGCCGGTGGCCACGCGGTCGCCCTCGTAGACTACCAAGTGCTTGCCCTGCGGTATGCTGTAATGCTCTTCTTTATTAATTTCGTCATTTCTAAGCACTACTTCAATTAAGCCTTTGGGCGAAGTTTCCAGCCGTATGGCGCCCTCAAACTCCGCTATAATGGCGGGGTTTTTGGGGCGGCGGGCTTCAAAAAGCTCGGCAATTCTGGGCAGGCCGCCGGTGATATCCTTTGTGCCGCCCGTTTCTTTGGCGATTTTGGCCAAAACGTCGCCGGCTTGCACCTCATCGCCGCTTTCGACGAGTAAAATAGCGTCTATGGGCAGCGGGTAGGTAAACTTTTGTTTGCCTTCAATTACGATACGCGGGTTTTTGCGGCCCACTTTGCTGGCGGTAATTTTGCGCTCTATGATACCCGTTACTTTATTGCGCTCTTCCTGCAGCGTAATACCTTCCTGCACGTCTATAAGTTTGATATCGCCCTTAACCTCGGCGATGACGGGCAGGGAGTGCGGGTCCCATTCGGCCATGACAACGTCTTTTTTAACGGCCGTTTTATCGGCGACGTTTACGCGCGCGCCGTATTGGATTTTGTATTCTTTGATTGCGCCTTTTGCGCCCTCAATAAAGATAGAGCCGTTTCTGGAAATACAGATTTTATTTTCAAACCTGTCTTCTATAATCTTGAGGTCTTTAAACTTAAGCGCGCCGTCAATTTCGGCCACGGCCTGAGAGCGGCTTAAAACGCGCGAGGCCGCGCCGCCGATATGGAACGTGCGCAGAGTAAGCTGCGTGCCCGGCTCGCCGATGGACTGCGCGGCTATAATGCCCACGGTGTCGCCCTTTCTGGCTAAATTGCCGGTTGCAAGGCTTACGCCGTAGCACTTGGCGCAAACGCCGTAAGGCGCGTGGCAGGTTAAAACGGAGCGTATGCGGATTTCCTCCACTTCGTACTTTTTAACCAGCGCGGCCTGGGCGGCGGTGATAATATCGTCTTTTTTGATAATGGTTACGTCTTTGCCGTTTTCGTCCTTGGCGGTAACGTCTTCCAGGGAGCAGCGGCCTAAAATGCGCTCTTCAATGGGCTCTATCACTTCTTCGCCGCTCATTAAAGATTTGATTAAAACGCCGTCGGTGGTGCCGCAGTCTTCCTGCATTACTACTACGTTGTGGCCCACGTCTACAAGGCGGCGGGTTAAATAGCCGGCCTCGGCCGTTTTAAGTGCGGTATCGGATAAACCTTTGCGGCCGCCGTGGGTGGAGATAAAGTACTCCAGCACCGAGAGGCCCTCGCGGAAGTTGGCGGTAATGGGGCTTTCTATAATTTCGCCCTGGCCGCCGGTTAACTTCTTTTGCGGTTTTGCCATAAGGCCGCGCATACCGGCAAGCTGGCGCACCTGCTGCCTGCTGCCGCGCGCGCCGCTGTTGGCCATCAGGAAGACGCTGTTAAACTTTTGCTCGCCTTCTTTGACGGGGCGGGTCTCCACGCTGCCCATTTCTTTAAATAATTCTTCGGCAACTTCGTCGGTAACTTTTGTCCAGATGTCTATAACTTTGTTATAGCGCTCGCCCTCGGTGATAATGCCTTGCTCGGCCTGCTTTTGTATGGCTTTAACCTGTTTTTGGGCTTCGGCCACGCGTTTGCTTTTTGCCTCGGGCACTATCATGTCGGCTATAGATATGGATAAGCCGGATTTGGTTGCGTATTTATAGCCGGTGTCCATAATCCTGTCTAAAAGCTGCACGGTTTCGTAGCGGCCGTATTTGGGGTTTTTATAGCAGTCGCTGACGATAGAGGCAAGCTCCTTTTTGCCGATGTCTTTGTTAACGTATTTCCAGCCCTGGGGCATGATTTGATTAAAAATAATGCGCCCGACGGAGGTAAACTTTTTCCAGTTTGTCGCTTTTTTGCCTTCGTCTTCGACGCCGGTGATGGCTTTAACCTTAATCTTGGCGTGCAGGCTTGTTTTGCCGTATTCGTAGGCTATTAAAGCGTCTTCTTCGTCGGCAAATACCAGGCCTTCGCCAAGGTCGCCCTCTTTAACTTTGGTTAAAAAGTTAATGCCCAAAACCATATCGTGCGACGGGGAGGCTATAGGCCTGCCGGAAGCCGGCGATAAGATGTTGTTGGTGGCCATCATAAGCGTGCGGGCTTCTATCTGCGCTTCTAAGGTAAGCGGCACGTGTACGGCCATTTGGTCGCCGTCAAAGTCGGCGTTAAAGGCGGCGCAGGTTAAAGGGTGCAGTTGTATTGCTTTACCCTCAATGAGCACCGGCTCGAAAGCCTGTATACCCAGCCTGTGCAGCGTGGGCGCGCGGTTTAAAAGCACGGGGTGGTGCTTGGTAACCTTTTCTAAAATATCCCAAATTTCGGGGCGCACGCGCTCAAGCATTTTTTTGGCGGCTTTAAGCGTAATATTTTCCTTTTTCATCAATTCGCCGATGATAAAGGGTTTAAATAACTCCAGGGCCATCAGCTTGGGCAGGCCGCATTGATAAAGCTTTAAGTTGGGGCCTACCACGATAACCGAGCGGCCCGAATAGTCCACGCGTTTACCAAGCAGGTTCTGGCGGAAGCGGCCGTGCTTACCTTTAATAACGTCGGACAGCGATTTAAGCGGCCTGCCGCCCGCGCCGATGAAAAACTTGCCCCGCGCGCCGTTTTCAATCAAAGCGTCAACGGCCTCTTGCAGTAAGCGTTTTTCGTTGTAAATCATCACTTCCGGGGCGCGCAGGCTTTCGATATGCTTTAAGCGGTTGTTGCGGTTGATAATGCGCCTGTATAAATCGTTTAAATCAGACGCGGCAAAGCGGCCGCCGTCAAGCGGTACCAGGGGGCGCAAATCGGGCGGGATAACGGGCAGCACGCTCATTATCATCCACTCGGGCCTGTTGCCGGAGTCTTTAAACTCTTCCATGGTTTTAATGCGGCGCACAAGTTTGGTGCGCTCCATTTCGCTTTGGGTGTCTTTAAGCTGGACGTGGAGCTCCGGGATTTCCTTTTCAAAATTAATGCCTTCCAGCAGTTCTTTAATGGCCGGCGCGCCTATGCCCACTTTAAGGCGGGCGCCGTGTTTCTTTTTGGCTTCGCGCACTTGCGCGTCGGTTAAAAGGTCGCCCTTTTTAAAATCGGTGCGGCCGGTTACGCTGTCTACGGCGTCTTCTAAAACAACGTAGCTGGCGTAGTAGACTATGCGTTCTAAATCTGTTGTCCTCATGTCCAGCAAGATGCCTATGCGGCTGGGCGTTTTGCGCAAAAACCAAACGTGCGCCACCGGCACGGCCAGCTCTATGTGGCCCATGCGCTCGCGGCGGACTTTTGACTCCGTTATTTCCACGCCGCATCTATCGCAGCTCATGCCTTTAAATTTTACCCAGCGGTATTTGCCGCAGGAGCATTCGTAGTCTTTCGTGGGGCCGAAAATGCGCTCGCAGAAAAGGCCGTCCCGTTCCGGTTTAAGGGTGCGGTAGTTAATGGTTTCGGGCTTTTTTACCTCCCCCGAAGACCACGACATTATCTGCTGCGGGCTTGCGATACCAAGCTTGATAGCGTCGAAATCAAAAAAATTCAACTCGCCAAGTTTCTTTACTTTTTTATTTGTGTTGGTTGATATATCAAACATTTGTTATCTCCGCCTTATTTGGCTTGGGCCGGCTCTTGCGCGGCCGCGCCTTTGTCGCTTTTATCGCTGATGTCTATAATTTGCTCTTCGGCGCGTTCTTTTAAAAGTTCCACGCTTATGCCGAGGGCCTGCAGTTCTTTTACAAGCACTTTAAAGCTTTCCGGCACGCCGGGCTGGCTGGGCAGCTCGCCTTTTACAATGCTTTCGTACATTTTCGTGCGGCCCGTAAAGTCGTCGGACTTTACGGTCAGGAACTCTTGCAAAGTATAGGTGGCGCCGTAGCCTTCTATGGCCCAGACTTCCATCTCGCCGAACCTCTGTCCGCCGAACTGGGCTTTACCGCCCAAAGGCTGCCTGGTAATTAAGCTGTAAGGGCCCGTGGAGCGCGAGTGCACTTTATCTTCAACCAAGTGGATAAGTTTCATGATGTACATATAGCCTATGGTCACTTTTTCGGCAAAAGGCTCGCCGGTGCGGCCGTCAAATAAGGTGATACGGCAATAGTCGTCGGGCAGATACCTTTCCGGCACGCCTTTTTTGACTAAAGCGGCTTTTGCTTTGCGCACCTGGTCTTTAACTTCTTCTTCGCTGGGGCCGTCGAAGACGGGGGTGGCGGTGTGTATGTCTAAGTGATGCGCCGCCCAGCCCAGCATGGTTTCAAATAACTGGCCCACGTTCATACGCGAGGGAATGCCCAGCGGGGACAAAATAATGTCCAGCGGGGTGCCGTCGGGTAAAAAGGGCATATCTTCTTCCGGCATGATTTTGGCCACAACGCCTTTGTTACCATGGCGGCCGGAGAGTTTATCGCCAACCTGCACTTTGCGCTTGGAGGCTATAAAAACTTTTACAGACTTATTAACCGTTACCGCCAGCTCATCGCCCTGGGAGGAGAAAGCCTTTTCCCTTTCATACTGCTCCAGCAAACGCTTTTCAAGCAGTTTGTAGAGGTTGGTGATAGAATCCGCGGCCTTTTTTTGCTCTGCGGCTTTGGTAACGGTTTGTTTAATATTGTCTAAGGCGCGCTTTTTTTGCTCCTGCAGCGTAGCTAAATTGGCCTCTTTTTCCGCCTCTAAGGCTTTAAGTTTGGCCTTTTCTTCCAGTTTGGTAAGTTTTTCTTTGCGCACAAAAACGCGGGTGCCGATAACTTTGCCGTTGGTGCCCGGCGGCACGCGTAAAGAAGCGTCCACCACGTCGTCGGCTTTTTTGCCGAAGATTACTTTTAAAAGGCGTTCTTCCGGCGTTAATTGCTGCTCGCCTTTGGGGGTAACTTTACCCACTAAAATATCGCCCGGGCCCACTACGGTTGAGGGTATAATGATGCCATCGTCGTCTAAGTGCGATAGGGCTTCCGTGCCGATATTGGGGATGTCGCGCGTAATTTCTTCCGCGCCAAGTTTGGTGTTGCGCGCGTCGGTAGAAAATTCGTGCAAATGCACGGAGGTTAAAATATCGTCTTTAACCAGTTTGCTGGAAATTAAAATAGCGTCTTCGTAGTTATAGCCTTCCCAGCTCATAAAGCCTACCAAGAGGTTGCGGCCTAAAGATAAAACGCCGTCTTGCATGGCGGGGCCGTCAACAAGCACCTGGCCGGCTTTGATAACGTCGCCGACTTTAACCAAAGGTTTATGGTTAATGCAGGTATCCTGGTTGGAACGTTTGTATTTGGTAAGCTCGTAAATATCCAGCTTGCCGCCGTTTGCGGGCTCAACCGCTATAATATCGGCGGAGGCAAAGATAACCGTGCCCGCCTGTTTTGCAACCATGGTGGAGCCGGAATCTTTTGCCACGGCGTCTTCTATGCCGGTGCCAACTAAAGGCGCGTCGGTTAAAAGCAGGGGCACGGCCTGGCGCTGCATGTTGCAGCCCATCAGGGCGCGGTTGGCGTCGTCGTGCTCAAGGAAAGGTATTAAAGCCGCCGACACGCTGATAACCTGCAAAGGCGAAATATCCATATAATCCACCTCGGCGGGCGCGACAATCGGGTAGTCGCTTCTAAGGCGGCAGGCAACCTGCTCGGTGGCAAATTTGCCGGCCTCGGTTAAAGGCGTGTTGGACTGGGCCACCATATAATCGTCTTCGATGTCGGCCGTTAAATAATCAACCTTATCGGTTACTTTAACGCCGTCCACTTTGCGGAAGGGCGACTCTAAAAGCCCGTATTTATTGACGCGCGAATAGCACGCCAAAGAAGTGATAAGGCCGATGTTTGGGCCTTCGGGCGTTTCAATGGGGCAGAGGCGGCCGTAATGCGTGTGGTGCACGTCGCGCACTTCAAAGCCGGCGCGCTTTCTGTTTAAACCGCCGGGGCCCAGGGCCGATAAGCGGCGTTTATGGGTTAACTCCGAAAGCGGGTTAATTTGGTCCATAAACTGGGAAAGCTGGGACGTGCCGAAAAACTTGCGTATAATAGCCGCCACGGGCTGCGCGTTAACCAAAGCGCGCGGCGTGGGTTTTTGGGTGGAGGCTTCTTTATTCATGCGGTCGCGCGCGGTTTTGGCCATTTGGCTTAAGCCAACGCGGATTTGGTTTTCCAACAGCTCGCCTATGCCGCGCACGCGGCGGTTGCCCAGGTGGTCTATATCGTCTAACTTAAACTCTATATCGTTTTTATAGGCTTCGGCAGTGTATTCCTCGCCGGCGTTCAGGGCCAGCAGGTATTGCACGGTTACTATAACGTCTTCCATCGCCAGGGTGCGGCGTTTGTCGGCGGGTTTAATAAATTTTCTGAATTTGGCTTTAGCTAAACTGTCAAAGAAATAGCCAAACTTTTTATTGATTTTATAGCGGCCCACATAGCTTAAGTCATAGCGTTTTACGTTATTAAAAAGCAGGCTGTCTAAAAATTGCTCGGCTTGTTCTTTGACGATAAAGTCCTGCCCGCGAAGGCGTTTGTAAATTTCAAACTGCGCTTCTTTGGAGGTTTTGCTCTCTTCTTTTTTAGCTTCAAGGGTGGCTAAAATGCCCGGGTTATCCTGGCGCGGGTTGCCGGCTAAAATTTTAACTTTTTTAACTTTGCGCTCAAGCATCAGCTTAAAAGTTTTGTCGTCGATAGGGGTGGCGGCTTTGTCGTCAAGGTTCCAGATAACTTCGCCTGTGGCCGGGTCTATAATATCTTCCGCGGCGTAGCGGCCCACGAGGCTGTCTACTTCGCTTACTTTGATATCTACCTCTTCCACGGGGTAGAAGGCTTGCAAAATTTCGGCGTTGCTCTCAAGCCCGCACGCGCGCAGGAAGGTGGTGGCTAAAACCTTTTTCTTGCGGTCAATCCTGACCCACAGGACGTTGGCTAAATCGAACTGAAACTCCACCCACGCGCCTCTGTAGGGGATAATGCGCGCTACGTAGAGTTTTTTACCTAAGGTGGATTGCTTTTTTTCTTCGTCTTCTTCAAAGATAATGCCCGGGGAGCGGTGCAGCTGGCTTACCACCACGCGCTCCGCGCCGTTGAAGACAAAGCAGCCCGCTTCCGTCATTAAAGGGAGTTCGCACAGGGAAATATCCTCCTCTTTAACTTCTTTTAAGCTGCCGTTTTTTTGTTTGATGTAAAGCCTCATCCACGCTTTTAGCGGCGCGGAGAAAGTGCCGTCCTTTACGTTAGCCTCTGCTGAGGTGGCGTATTTGGGGGCGGCAAGCTCGTACTTTACGAAATCGAGCTTCATGCTGCCGTCGGGCGCCTCTATCGGGAAGACGTCCTCAAACGCGGCTTGTAAGCCTTTAAGCTCTCTTTTAGCGGGGTCGGTGTCTAATTGTAAAAAATCTGTGAAGGACTGGCGCTGCATCTCCAGTAAATCGGGTAGCGCAAGTTTTGTTTTAATTTTGCCGAAATTTAATTGTTTCATTTTCCCTTTCCTGCCTGCGGCCTGTGCTTTGGTCGGTATCTTTTAGCGTCGGTCTGCTATACGGCCTGCCCTGCCGCAGAACTGCGCTTTCAGACACAAACCCCGCGGCCCGTTTTGCAACGGGCGCGGGATAGGTTTGCTTAGATATTGCTTTTATTTAAGGGCAACGGTACCGCCGGCTTCGGTGATTTTCTTTTTCATGTCTTCGGCTTCGGCTTTGGCTACGTTTTCCTTTACCATTTTGGGGGCGCCGTCAACGAGGTCTTTGGCTTCTTTTAAGCCTAAACCGGTGATTTCGCGCACAACCTTAATGACGGCGATTTTTTTGGCCGCGTCTACGGCGGATAACTCTACGTTAAACTCCGTCTTTTCTTCGGCGGCTGCGGCGGCGCCGGCGGCGGGAGCGGCTGCCACGGCTACTGCGGGGGCGGCTGCTTTAACGCCAAATTTTTCTTCCACTGCTTTTACGAACTCGGAGAGTTCCAGTACGCTCATCTCGGCGATGGCGGTAAGAAGTTCTTCTTTTGCTATTTTAGCCATTTTAATAATTTCCTTTTTTTATAGAGTAGCTGCGCTTCTGTTTAAGCCGTGCTTAAACCCGCGCATTTATCCCGCGAAGCGGCCGCGTCGTAGCGAAACGAAGACGGGCGCCGCGCATTTAGGGAACTACTACCGCACTTTGGCGGGTTTGATTTAGCCTGTTAGTTTTTGCTGTTTTTAACAGCTTCCATAACGTAGGCAAAATCCCTGATAGGAGCTTGCAGTACCTGGGCGCTTTGGGCCACCACGCTGTAAAGCGCGCCGGCAAGTTTGCTCAGGTTATCTTCTTTGCTGCCCAAGGTGGCCAGCGTTTTAACCTGCGCTTCGTTGTACCAGACGCCTTCGG
>JAISVV010000029.1 GCA_031271365.1 Elusimicrobiota bacterium
GCCGCGCCGCAGACGCCTTTGCCAAGCGCAATGCGCACGCACGCCGGCTTGCCCTGAAACGGGCCTAAAACCAGTTCCTGCCCTTTTAATATATAAAAACCGGCCCAGTTGATATCGGGCGTTTTATCAAAAATCAGCGCGCTTAGGTTGGCCATATTGGCAACTGCGTCGCTTTCGCCTTCAATGAGCGCCGCGGCAAGGCGCGGCAGGGGCAAAGTATCGTTAAGTTCTTTCATAGCTAGATTTTACAAAAAAAGGCCAAAAAATTAACAAATCCCCGGCCATTTGATAATGGACTTTAAAATGTTACAATGTGGTATATCATATCAGGAGGACGTATGCCCAAAATAGAAGTGGACGAAATGCGCTGTAAAGGCTGCCAGCTTTGCACAAAAGCCTGCCCGAAACAATGCATAGAAATGTCCGACACCTTCAGCAAGACGGGTTATTATCCCGCAAAATTAGCCAAGCAGGATTGCTGCATTGGCTGCGCGATGTGCTATCAGGTTTGCCCCGATTTGGCAATTACCGTATTTAAATAAGAGGTCTAAACATATGGCAGAAAAAGTTTTAATGAAAGGCAACGAAGCCTTGGCCGAAGGCGCTATACGCGCGGGCTGCCGCTTCTTTGCCGGTTACCCTATTACGCCGCAAAACGAAGTGCCGGAATATATGTCCTGGCGGCAGGAAGAAGTGGGCGGCGCCTTCGTGCAGGCCGAAAGCGAAGTGGCGGCCGTCAATATGCTCTACGGCGCGGCGGCAACGGGCGTGCGCTCTATGACGTCGTCCTCCAGCCCGGGCGTAAGTTTAAAGCAAGAGGGCATTACCTATTTAGCCGGCAGCGATTTGCCGTGCCTTATAGTTAACGTCATGCGCGGCGGGCCGGGCCTTGGCAGCATTGCCGGCGGCCAGGCGGATTATACGCAAGCCACCCGCGGCGGCGGCAACGGCGATTACCGCACTATCGTTTTGGCGCCCTTTAGCGTGGAAGAGCTGGGCAATTTCCCCAAGAAGGCTTTTGAACTATCAGAAAAATACCGCATACCGGCGATGATTTTGGCCGACGGCATTTTGGGCCAGATGATGGAAGGTATGTCCTATAATTTTGAACCCGTGGACCCGGCTGCCTTATGCGTAAAGCCCTGGGCCATAGGCCCCAACACAACGGGCCGCAAGCGCAATCAGGTTTACTCCTACGGCTTGGCCGAGGGCGAACTGGAAGCCATGGTGCTAAAACGCGCCGAGCGCTACGCCCTTGTAGAGCGCGACGAAGTTATCTACGAAGAGCGCAATACCGAAGACGCCGACGTTTTGATAGTTGCCTACGGCATATCGGCCCGCGCCAGCATTGCCGCAATGGAAATTGCCAGAGCAAAGGGCATTAAAGTGGGCATGATACGCCCTATTACTTTGTGGCCTTTCCCCGCAAAACGCATTGCGGAGCTGGCCTCCAAAGTTAAAGCCGTGCTGTGCGTGGAAATGAGCCTCGGCCAAATGAAGGTGGACGTAGACCTGGCCGTAAACGGCAAAACGCCCACTTATCTGCACGCCAAATCGGGCGCGTTTTTCCCGGTGGCGGAAGAGATTGCCGTGGCGATAGAATCCGCCTTAAACGGCAAAAAAGAGCAGCTTTTTAACCTGGCTGACCTGGCTGAAAAAGCCACTAACGAGCGCGCGGAGGCCAAAAACGCGCCCTGCAAGGAAGGGGCATTACTATGAACGCTATAACTAAAAGACCTGAAAGTTTACTTGACGTTACCATGCATTATTGCCCCGGCTGCGGGCACAGCGTTGCGCACCGCCTGATAGCCGAAACCATGGACGAACTTAAAATAAGGGAGCGCACCGTCGTGGTGGCCCCCGTGGGCTGCGCGGTGTTTGCGGATAAATATTTTAACTGCGATTCCATACAAGGCCCGCACGGCAGGGGGCCTGCCATTGCCACCGGCATTAAAAGAGCAAAGCCGGATTCTATAGTGTTTTCCTATCAAGGCGACGGCGATTTAGCCTCTATAGGCATGGCCGAAATTGTGCACGCCGCCGCGCGGGGCGAGAACATCACCGTTATCTTTATCAATAACGCTATTTACGGCATGACGGGCGGCCAAATGGCCCCTACCACCCTGGTAGGCCAAACCGCCACCACCGCGCCTAAAGGCAGAAACCCGCTTTTGCAAGGGTTCCCCATGAACATAAGCGAAATGTTAAGCAAACTTGAAAGCCCGCGCTATATAGAACGCGTTTCCGTAGACAGCGCGCCCAATGTGATAAAAGCCAAAAAAGCCATTAAAAAAGCTTTTGAAAACCAAGTCAATAAAATCGGCTTTAGCTTTGTGGAAGTGCTTTCCATCTGCCCGACAAACTGGGGCGTTACGCCTTTGAAAGGGTTGGATTTCCTGCGCGAGAAAATGATGCCGCAGTACCCCCTTGGCGTGTTTAAGGACGAAAAAGAGTCCGTAGCCCAAAAAATACAGGAGGGCAAATAATATGTATCAAGGCGTTAGAATATCCGGTTTCGGCGGGCAGGGCGTAGTTTCTGCCGGCGTATTATTGGCCCAGGCGGGTTTGGTGGACGGCAAGGCCGTAAGCTGGTACCCCTCCTACGGGCCCGAGATGCGCGGCGGCACCGCCAATTGCTCCGTAGTGATGACCGACACGGAAGTGGCAACGCCCGTTGTGGCCATGCCCGATACGGCCATTATCATGAACGAGCCCAGCCTGCCCAAGTTTGAGCCTTTGGTAAAAAAAGGCGGGCTTTTGATTATAAACACTTCTTTGGTAAAAACCAAAGCCACAAGGACGGACATTAAAGTTATCTACGTGCCCTGCAACGAAATTGCGGAAAAAGTGGGTTCTTTAAAAGCCGCCAACTTAGTGGCCCTTGGCACCTTTGCCGGCGCGACGGGGGCGGTTTCCATAGACGCCATAGCCAACGCGATGAAAAAAGTGTTTAAACGCGCCAAACCCGAGATTTTGGAGCTTAACAGAAAGGCTTTGGAAGAAGGCGCAAAATTGAAATAGACTTTAGCCGATAAAGTAAAAACGCCCCGCCGGGCAACGGCGGGGCGTTTTTTGTATCTGTTTACCCCCCACGGCCGCGCCCGGGGGTGATAAAGCCGGCGTGGCGCGCGCATAAACTTTCGCGCATACGCGGCGGCGTCCGCCCATGCTTAAGGGGTATAAAAACTGCGCCATAACTTTTATGGCGGAAAAAGTGTTAGAATGAAGCTAAATACTTTTAAACAGGGGGTTTTATGCAGGTTTTGGAGATACCGCTTTCTATTATTGCAAGTTTGCTTATCTGCCTTATTTGTATTTTGGTTTTTTTAAGGTTTATGGGTAAAACGCAGGTGTCGCAGATGACGCCTTTGGATACCGTCAACGCCTTTGTGATAGGCGCCATGGTAAGCGGCGTTGTCTACGACCCGGACGTAACCGTTTGGCATTTTGTTTGGGCCATTGCGGTGTGGATGCTGCTAAACTATGCCGTGCGGTTTTTATCGCACTCCAATTTTTTTAGCAATTTGGTTTTTGGCAAGGCGGAGTATCTTATCAAAAACGGCATAATAAATTTGGCTTTGGTGCGCAAAAACCATATGGATTTGGAGGCCATAAAATCCGTGCTGAGAGAGCGGGATATTTATTCGCTTACCGACGTTAAAGATTTGATTTTTGAAAGGGACGGCAACTTTTCCGTCACTACGCGCAAAAACCGGCAGGATTCTTGTATCCTAATAGACAACGGCGAGCCCGTGGAAGACGCCCTTAAAAACATCGGCAAAACGCAGGAGTGGCTTGACGGGGAGATGAAAAATTTTAACCTGGCGCAGGGGCAGGAAATTTTTGCGCTGGACTGGACCCCCGGCAAAGGTTTTTACATAGTGGATAAAGACGGCAATATTTTGACAAAAGCGCAGTAGCGGTTTTATCATAAATACCGCCCGGAGCAACCCGCCGCGGCGGGCCTTGCAGCCGCAGGCTTGGTTTAGCGGACTTCTAAAAGCGCAAAGTGGAGGTACTCCGTCTCCGGCATGCCTATGAGCGCCGGGTGGTCTTTGGCTTGGCCGCGCAGTTCTATCAGGTTTACTTTTTTGCCCGCTTTGGCAGCGGCTTGTTTTATGATGTCCATAAAAATTTCGCGCGAAATATGATGCGAGCAGGTTGACGTGGCCAGCATTCCACCCTCTTTTAAACCTGCAAGCGCCATGCGGTTTAGTTTGACGTAAAGGTTTACGGCCTGCGGCAAAGCTTTGCGGTTTTTGACGAAGGCGGGCGGGTCTAAGAGCACCATATCGGGCTGCTGCGGCAGTTCGTTTTTACCCATGGCAGACAGCAGCCGCTCGGCGTCGTCCCTGTGGTATTGGCAGACAGCGGATACGCCGTTAAGCTCGGCGTTGCGCTTGGCAAGTTCCACGGCGGCGGCCGAAGAATCCGCGCCCCACACGGCGGCCGCGCCGTTTAAAGCCGCGTTAATGCCGAAAGAGCCGGAGTAAGAGTATAAATCCAGCACGATTTTGTCTTTAAAGTACGGCTTTAAGAAGGCGCGGTTATCGCGCTGGTCAAAGTAAAAACCCGTCTTCTGCGAGCCTTGCAGCGATACTATAAACTTTGCTTTGTTTTCTTCTATTTCTACTTCTTCGGGCACTTGGCCTATGGTTTCGGGCGCGCTGCTTAGGCCTTCAAGCTCTCTAAACGCGCTGTCGTTTTTAAATTTTATGCCTTTGGGTTTAAATATTTTTTTGACGCTTGCAGTGATATCTTCTTTCAAAAGTTCCATGCCGGCGGTAAGGATTTCCGCCACAAGATAATCGCCGTACCTGTCCACCACAAGGCCGGGCAGGCCGTCGGCCTCTCCGTAACACATGCGGCCAAACTTGCGCACGCCGAACTGCTTTCTGTAGGCAAAAGCATTATCCAGGCGCTCAAAAATAAAGTTTTTGCCCAGTTCTTCCTGCGCGCCTTTGGTTAAAAGCCGCGCGGCTATTAAGGTGCGCGGATTAAAAAAGCCAAGGCCCAAAACCCCGCCTTTATAATCCGTTATTTTTACTATGCTGCCGGGCGCGATAGTTTTATCAATCTGCTCCAGCTCGTTGGAAAATATCCAGTAGTGGCCTTTGTTTATGCGGTGCTCTTCTTTTGCTTTAAGTTTAATTTCTTTCATTTTTTACCGCCCATTTTAGTTAATTTTATTTTGGCTTTGCACAAAGGGCAGTTTTGCGGTTTAAAAGTTTCCAGCGGGTAAGAAAGCAAAGAGCGCAGCGGTATATCCGCCACCGAGCCGCAATCGCTCCTGTCCGCGATAACCGCTATGCCCAAAGGCGTAGCGCCGTAAAGTTTTACCATGCCGGCAGCCTCTTTTACTTTGCGGCCCGTCATGGTTACGTTATCTACTATTAAAACTTTTTCGCCGGGGCGCATTGTCATGCCGCCTTTAAGTTTTAAGACGCCGGCCTCTTCTATGGCAAATATGGAGCGCGCGCCGCAGGCGCGGGCGACCTCTTGCGCTATAATGGAATTTTCTGCCGAAGCGGCAAAGATAACATCGGCTTTTTTATCAAACAAAGCAACCAGCGCTTTGGCTATTTTTGCGGCCATGCTGGGGTATTGCATGACAACCGAGGTATCTACGTAACTTTGTATATGCAGGCCGCTTGGCAGCTCGAAATGCCCGTCTATAATGGCGGCGGCTTCGCCCAAAATACTTAAGATGTCAATCTTTGGTTTTTTAAGCATTGCTTTTACCTCTCTCTTACAAATTTTTGTATGGCGCCGAAGCTGGTGCGCAGGCCTTTTGCCCGCGCGGTTTGTATTTTGCTGCCCGTTTTTTTGGGGCTGCGCATTTGTACCGACGGCTTTTGCATGGTGTCGTGCGCGCGGAACGCCAAGGCCGGCTCGCCGGATTCGTCGGTTAAATTTTCCGACAGAGCGCCGCGCTTGGAAGTGTTTTTAAACATTGTATAAATCTCAAGGTCCATGTCTTCGCCCACCCAGTCTACGCGGCCCTCAACGGCGGCGGCTATTACGCGGCCGTCAAGATAAAAGTTGTTAATATCCATTTTACCATTGTTAAAGTCGGCCGAGGCGGTCATAATTTCAAAAGGGGTGTCTTTAAGCACCTGGCCTACCTTAAAAGAGCCGGCGCGCTCCATATTATTCATGATAACAAACGGCTGGAAGGCTATGCCCAGAGCGGCGTATCTGTCCGACATTTCCTGCAGTTTATAAATGGTGCCGTTTTCAAGCCGCGCGTCCACCTTGCCGCTCAGCCTTGCCATGCCGCTTACCATGCCGCGCACATTAACCTCGGCGTTAAAGTTTTCGCCGGCTAAGACGGGGCTTTCAAAACGTTTTGCAAAAACCGAACCTTTTATATTTTGCATAAAATCCGGCAGGCCGGCTTTAAAATTACGCAGCCAGGCCATATCGCCCGCCTCGGGCTTGAAAGTTGAGGGGCCGTCGGAGAGCGCGTCCGCAAAATCCACCACGGTGTCAAACACTTCTTTTGGGTTGAAAGTATCAACGCTGGTCATTACTTTAATGACGCGGTTTTGCTCGCGCTTTACGTTGGAGATAGCCACGCTCATGCGGATATTTTGGCCGTTGAAGCGCGAGTTATCCAAAAGCGCGTAAAAATTATCTTTTTTATGTTCGTAAGAGGCGCGGCCCTTTATCTTTTGCACGCTTTGGCGGCCCACTTTAAAAGTGCCCTCATCTACGACGGCGTTCATGACGTTGAAGTTTTGCTCGGCCGCGTATTTGCCGTAAACGCCGCGCACTGTAAAGTTGTACAAATCGGACGAAACGCCCTTTAAATCTATCTCCAGCCCGGACATGGAAAGTTTGGCTTTATCGTAAATCACATTGCCGCGCGCGTTTATCGGGCCGCGCACTTTGTAGGGTTTTAGGATATTGAAATAATCGGCGGCCTCGGCGTTGAAATCGCCGGTTTGGAAGCCGGCCGTTATTTTTTGCGCCGCCATATCGGCCTGCGCTTTTAAGCTAAGCTCGACGTCGGCGTTTTTAAAGGTTATTTGCGGCGCGTCTATATTGTTAAAGCTGTTGGTAAAGTTTATTTGCGCCTGCAGCTGCGCGGGCGGCAGCGCAAAGGACACAGGCTTGGGTAAAAACAGCGAGATATCGTCGTAGGTAAAGGCCGGCAAATCGGCGGTAAGGCGCGTTTGGGGGGCGGTAAAATCGCGCGCGCTTAGTTTAAAAAGCAGCGGCCGGCGCAGCGCGCGGACTTCAAAGGAGCCGTCTTCCAGCGCCATATTTTGCGGCGCGAAATTGGCTAAGTTTACCGAGCCGGAGCCTATAATTTCGGTTTCTATCACTTTGTCTTTAATTTTGTTTCTAAGCACAAAGTTTAAGGAAAAATCGCTGAAAGCGTTAAATTTTAAATCGTCAAAAAATATGTGCAGGCCGTTTAGGGAATGGCTTTCGTTTGCGCCGATATCGCGGAATGAGAGGGTGCCGTCTTTTATGCTCCAGTCTTCTATGCTTATTTGGCGCGCGCCGCCGGCGGTTTGCAGGTCAAACTGCTGGCCGGTTTCCACCTCCCGGCTGGTGACGGCAAGGCCGACAATGTTTGTGCGGCCATTGGCGGCTTTGACGATATTAAGGGCGGGGCGGTTTAGGATAACTTCTTCTATTTCCAGGCGGCTTTCTAAAAGAAGCGGCAGGATATTGTAGCGCACCACCACCGAATCTACCGAGAGGACTTCGTTGTAAAACTCAAAGCCGGCGTCTATTATTTTTAGGTTTTCAACCTCCACAGCGTTGAGGGAAACAAGTTTTATAGAGCCCATCACCACCGGCCTGTTAAACGCGTGCTGCAAAGCCTGCGTGGCGATAGCGCCGATGTATTGGGCGTTGAAGTATTTGACTATAAATATCCACGCGCCCAAAGCGGCAATTAGCAGCAGCGCAGTAAGCGCAAAGGCGGCGCGCAAAAAGCCGCGCGCGCAAAACTTAACGCCGCGCCAGAGGAGAGAAGATATTTTTTTGCCGCTCATTACCTTGTTACCGCCCAGGAAAATAGTTTGTACGCTTGTTTAAAAAACTCGCGCCAAAAAATAAAAGTGTTTTTTAAGACCTCGGCCGCTACGGCTGCAAACGGCACAACGCGCGGCAGCATCAGCTCTAATAAAAGCGCGGTTACAACCGCGTTTGCAAGTATTATCAGCGGGAAAGAAAACACCCCGCCGCCGGCCATTTTAACGTCGCTTTGTTCGGTTTCGGTTAAACTTTTATACGTGTGCGCCGCGTGCAGCGCGACAAAAAAACCGAACAGGCCCAAAAATATGCGCGCGTCTAAATTTTGCACAAAAAAGTTTAAGACGTAATACGCCAAAACCAGGCCCGCGGCCAAAAGCGGGAAGCAATAAGGCGCAAGCAAAATAAATGCGTTTACGCCGGAAAGTTTTACATTGCCGCTTTCTTCTTTAATCGTAACGGAGTTTACTTTGTGGCCCGTCAACAGGGCGGCCAGCGCGTGGGTAAACTCGTGCGAAACAACGTAAAGACGCGAGAAGTTATAAACATAGCGGTGCAATATTAAATACGCCGCCGCGCCGATTAGAAAATACAAACTAAGCCTTATATTTTTTACCAGCGCCCACGCGACGCCGGATAACGCCAGCAAAATAAAAAACGCCGTGGGCAGCAAAATAAGCCCGGTGATAAATTTTAGCGGTTTTGAAAATTTGGACATTTAAAATTTTTCAACCCACTCTTTTGCGCCGTAGCGGCCGTGCGCTAAAGAATATGCTTCGTTTAAGACGGCGTTGCTTAGTATTTCCCTTTCTTCTTTTGCTTCTAAAAATTTTAACGCGGCGGTTTTTATTATGCTTTGGTACGCTTTATTTTGCCGCGCGGCCGGCAGCTGCAGGCTGCCTTGGTATAAAATCGCGCCGCCAAAACGCCTTATCGCGCCGCCTAAAACTTTGCCGCCGCCACGGCGCATTAAATCGTCGGCGACGGGGTTTGTAAAGCAGTTTTGCGATACGCCGCCTACGGCGGGGCGGTAGTCGCTTTGCGCGTTATATACGCCCAACGCTACGCCGCTGCGCTCAAACTCTTCTTTAATCAAAGCGTGCAGGCGGCTGTAAATCTGCGAAGGCTTTAGGTTTGCCGCCTGCGTGAAGATTAAAGAAAACGTTAAATCGTCCTTATGCAGCACCACGCCGCCGCCGGTGGGGCGGCGCGTAAACTCTTTAATGCCCGCCTCTTGTATTTGGCTGCGGGCCGTATTTTCAAACTGCGCGTAGCCGAAAGTGGCCGCCGGCGTTTGCCGCCAGTTGTAGAAGCGCGCCAACGCCAAACCTTGCGCGGCGCGCGGCACTAAAATATCGTCTAAGGCCATTTGGCCGTAAACGTCCAGAGCGACGCTTTCTACAAAAAGGCAGCGGGCCATTTTACCAATGCAGGTTGGGCTCTCTGGCCGCGCTGACTTCGTCTATCCGTTTTACGGGGCAGTTTTGCGGCGCGTTTTTTAAAAGGTCCGGGTTTGTTTGCGCTTCTTGCATAATTTGGGCCATGGCGGCTGCAAAAGTATCCATGGTTTGCCTGCTTTCGGTTTCCGTGGGCTCTACCATCAGAGCCTCGGGCACGATAAGCGGGAAGTATATCGTCGGCGCGTGGAAGCCCAGGTCCAACAGCCGCTTGGCGATATCCAAAGTTTTAACGCCGTTCATTTTGTCTTTGTCTATTGTAAAGACGCATTCGTGCATGGAAGTTTCTTTAAAATAAACGGGGAAATCACGCTCCATCAACGCGCGGATATAGTTGGCGTTTAAGACGGCGTTTTGGGAGATTTCCTTTAGCGTCTCGCCGTTAAACTGGCGCAGGTAAAAATACGCGCGCAGCAGCACGGCTATGTTGCCGTAAAAACTCTTTACGCTGCCTATGCTTTTTTTGGACGGCTTTGCAAAGGCGTATTTTTTGCCGTCAAAGTTAACGCGGCCGAAGGGCAAAAACTCTTCTAGCGTTTTTACCACGCCTACAAAGCCCGCGCCAGGGCCGCCGCCGCCGTGCGGGGTGGCCAGGGTTTTGTGCGCGTTGATGTGCATGATATCCACGCCCAGCTGCGCGGGTTTTACCATGCCGATTAAGGCGTTTAGGTTGGCGCCGTCCATATAAATCAGGGCGCCGGCGTCGTGTATAATTTGGGCCGCTTCTTTGATTTGTTTTTCAAACAGGCCGACGGTGTTTGGTATGGTTAACATAACCAAAGCCGTTTTGGGGCCAAGGGCTTTTTGCAGCTCGGCCATATCGACGCGGCCGTCGGGGCCGGATTTTATGGCAACCACGTTAAAGCCGCACATTGCCGCCGTGGCGGGGTTGGTGCCGTGGGCGGTGTCGGGGATAATAATCTCCGTGCGCTGTTTATCTTTGCGCGCGGCGTGATAGGCTTTGGCTACCAAGGCGCCGGTAAACTCGCCGTGCGCGCCGGCTGCGGGCTGCAGGGTGAAAGCGTCAAAGCCGGTGGCTGCTTTTAAAACTTCTTCCAACTTATAGATAATTTCCAGCGTGCCTTGCGCGGTTTCAACGGGCGCAAAAGGGTGCATGGCGGTAAAGTTGTCCAAGGCGGCAAGAACATCGTACGCTTTGGGGTTGTACTTCATGGTGCAGGAGCCCAGCGGGTAAAAATGCGTATCCAGCCCGACGTTCAGGCGCGAGAGATTGCTAAAATGGCGCACAGCGTCAAGCTCGCTTAACTCGGGCAGTTTGGGCGCGGCGGCGCGCAGCAAATTTTGCGGCAGATACGCGTTTGCCGGCTTTTGCGCGGGCGCGTATTTAACGCCGCGGCGGCCGGTTGCGGATTTTTCTATCGATAATAAATTATGCGGGTAGTTGTTCATAATTATATCCCCCTCAAAGCGTTAATATACGCCTGCATATCGGCGGCGGTTTTGGTTTCCGTCGCGCAGACAAGCAGTAAATTTTTGCCGTCTTTGCACACGCGGCCCATATCAAAGCCGGCGCATATGCCTTTTTTGGCCAT
>JAISVV010000174.1 GCA_031271365.1 Elusimicrobiota bacterium
CTATGCGCTTGGGCCTTTTGGCTCAAGCGGGAAAATCCCCTTAAAACCGCGTAAATTTAATATAATAGTTATATGATGACAACTATCACCTTGTTGGTCGTAAGCTACTTTTTAGGAGCGATACCCTCCGGTTATATTATAACCAAGAGGCTTAAAGGTTTTGATATCCGCAGCAAAGGTTCCGGCAACCCGGGCGCGGCTAATGTGTACCGCGTTGTGGGCAAATGGCCCGGCATAGCGACGTTTTTCTGCGACGCTTTAAAAGGCGCAAGCGTGGTGGCGCTGGTAAAATACTTTGCCCCAGCGGCCGAATACCTGCCCATGCTGTGCGGTTTTGTGGCCATCTGCGGCCATATGTGGACTATATTTTTAAAATTTAAAGGCGGCAAAGGCGTTGCGACCTCCTGCGGCGTTTTTGGCGCCTTACTGCCTATACCAACGGCCATAGCGCTTGCCTGCTTTGGCATAGTGGTTTGGCGCACGGGCAGGATATCGCCCGGCTCTATACTGGCGGCCATAGTATTGCCGGCCTGCAGCTATTTTGTAGGCGGCTACCCGCTGCAATATTCCGTACTTGCAACCGTAATAGGCCTGATAGTAATCTATAAGCACATACCCAATATAAAAAGAATGCTGAACAAAAGCGAACTTGCTTTTGAAGACGGCTCCAAGAAAAAAGATGAAAATAAATAATATAACCGTTTTGGGCGCGGGCCTTTGGGGCAGCGTGCTGGCGCAGCATTTTGCGCAGACAGGCTTTAAAGTTTCCCTGTGGGAATACGACGCAAAACTTTTAAAAGCCATACAAAGCGGCGGCAACGCGCACCCTAATATCCCGGGCTTTAAATTCCACCAAAATATAACGCTTACCGGCGATAAAGAAGCCGCCGTCAAAGAAACCGATTTACTGGTTTACGTAATATCTTCCAAAGCCATACGCGGCTTTAGCCGCGAGATTAAACCCCTGCTTGCAGGCCGCGTTATCCCGGTTATAAGCGGCTCTAAGGGGTTGGAAGATAAAACCTTCAAAACAATGTGCGAGATTATTGAAGAAGAACTGCCGCATCTTGACGGCATGGTTTTTGCCCTAAGCGGCCCCAGCTTTGCCCTGGAAGTCGCCAAAGGCGTGCCCACAAAAATTATCTTAGCCGGCCACAACGGCCCCGTGATGAACGATTTGCGGCAGCAGCTAAGCCGCCCGCCCGTAATTTTTGAAACTTCCTACGACCGCCGCGGCGCGGAATACGGCGGCGCCATTAAAAACGTCATAGCCATAGGCTGCGGCATTTTAGACGGCATTGCCCTGGGCGCAAACACCAAAGCCGCGCTTTTAACCCAAGCCATGGCCGAGATGGCCATGATAATGATTAGCCAGGGCTGCACCGCGGAAGCCGTCTACGGCTTAGGCGGGCTGGGCGACGCTATACTGACGGGTATGTCGGCCATATCGCGCAACAGACGGCTGGGCGAAAAGCTGGGCCAGGGCCTTACGCTGGAGCAAGCCAAAGAGCAGGTTGGCACTATCGCCGAGGGCGCAAACTCCGTGCAAAGCGTGTATGATTTAATACAAAAAAATAAGCTTAACTGCCCCGTTATCACCGCCATTTGGCAAATACTTATAAACGGCGCGCAGCCGCGCTCAATACTAAAAGCTTTAGGATTTGAGTATGAATAAAGAAGATATTATAAAAGAGCTTTCCAGGCATATGCTTGACAAAAAACAAGCCAAAACCGCCGTGGAAAAAACTATAGAAATCATGAAAGCCGCGCTAAGCGGGGGCGATAAGGTGGTGCTGTCAAACTTTGGCACTTTTAAAGTAAAAGAAAGCCGCCCCATAAGCCTTAAAAACCCAAAAACGGGGCGGGATATCCCCGTGCCCGCCAAAACCCGCGTGCGCTTTAAGCCGTCTGAAAATATACTTAAATGAATATAGAAGACATACAAAATAAGGATTATTTTACCATAGGCGAGGTATCTAAACTTACCGGCGTGCCGGAATATACTATCAGATACTGGGAGAAAGCGTTTTCCTTAATCAAACCCATACGCAAAGACAGCCGCCACAGACGCTATACCAAAGAGGATATAAACACAATCCTTAAAATAAAAGAACTTATTTATAAACACAAAATGACTTTAGAAGGCGCAAAAAAACACCTAAGCCGCTTTATGGCGGTGGGCGCAAAACCCAAGGGCGCGGGCGCGTTTCACACAATACGCGACATTAAATTTTTGAAAGAAATTAAAGAAACGCTTTCACAAATCATCAAAGAATGATAGAATGTATATGCAGGGCAATGTAAGGTACGTACCCCGCCTTGCATTTTTTTAACGTTTTTTATATCGGGGAGTGGCTTAGTGGTATAGCGCTCGCTTGGGGTGCGAGAGGTCCCGAGTTCGATTCTCGGCTCCCCGACCATAGCTTTTTGTCATTGCCAGGAGCGAAGCGCGGCAGTTTCGTGCCGTTATAAGGTTAACAACCTTGATGAGATTGCCGCGCTTCGCTCGCAATGACGGCAACAGCATAACGGGGCGTAGCGCAGATGGTAGCGCGCACGGTTCGGGACCGTGAGGCCGCTGGTTCGAATCCAGTCGCCCCGAAAGTTTCTTAGCAAGGCCCCGCTCAAACAAAAGAGCGGGGCCTTTTTACCGCCCAAACCCCTTGGCACAATTTTTATACCAAGTAATATTGTGGGTATGCAGTGTTTTGCCCATAATGTTTTGTCAATTGAGTGTTTTATATATACACAAAGGTCATTGCGAGGGCGCCGTATAATGCGCCTAAAGGCGCATAGCCCGTGGCAATCTTCCTTTTTCTGCAGTAAGACTTTAATATGAAGATTGCCGCGTCGCTGAAGCTCCTCGCAATGACTTTATTAATAAGCCCGCGCTCGCAGAGCCGCGTCCATGCCGTGTCCTGTTGTGTAGTGTAGTTGCCGTCCCCATCCTGGCAGGGAAGGTTTCTCGGCATTCGACGGGCGGCGTCATGAGCCGAAAACCTTCCCTGCCGAAAGTCTTACGTGAAAGCATTCGCGCCCGCGCAAAGAGCAAAAAAATAAAAAAACAATAAAAAATTGCTATCATATTTTTATGAAACGCGCCCTATTAATAATCCCCTTAATAACCCTCTGCGCAGCAGCCCAAGCGCAAAGCTACCTCGACGTGCGCAACTTTGACAATACCTATGAAATAAATATAATCACCGGCAAAAAGGGCGAAACTTCCCGCGAGATGGCCAAATGCCAGGCCGTGCGCCTGAAAAAAGACTGGTACATAACCGCCGCCCACTGCCTCAAGCCCGCCTGCGACCGCGGCTGCGACATCGTGGTGCGCCTCCACGTAGGCGAGCGTTATGAAATGGCGCAGGAGATAAACTCCGCCGCGGCTTCGCCAGTCTTCAAACTGCACGAGGCGCAAAACGTGGATAAAGCCTCCATAGCCTACGACATCGCTTTAATACATATGGACCCGGATAAAGCCCAATATGTCTATAAAGACAACAAACTGCTTTACATAATAAATAAAGAAGATTTTTTAAAAGCCCTCGCCCCGGATACCCGCCCTTATGATAAAGCCTTAAAAGGGGATAACTTCCCGACGCTGCTTTCTTTAAGCGCGCAAACGCCCAAAATTTTAAACCGCTTTTTGGCCGTAGCCTCTATCTGGGACGGCAAACGCGAAGTGCTGCAAAGCAATGATTTTGTTTTTTACTCGCCCAAAAACCATTATCTCTACACAAATAATTTTGGGATACGGCCGGGTATTTCCGGCTCGGGCGTGGTTACAAGCACGCGCGAGCTGGTGGGGATAGTATCTGCAACCAGTAATTTACGCCGGCACGAAAGCGACGCCTGGGGCCCGAAAATAGTGCCCATGAGCTATACATTCCTCTCCGTCTTTGACGATAACGCCATCACCTTTATTAACCGCAATATAAGCGGCGGGGTAAAACACAGCAAATCAGATACGTCTTATCTAAAAGTAGTGCCGGAAGAATACCGCCCCATGACCCTTGCCGTAGACAAAAATATAACATGAAACGCGCGCTGCTTTTTATTTTACTTTTACTGCCGGGCGCTTTTGCGCCCGCCCAGGGCGTAAGCTATCTAACCGTTACCGACGAAGCGCAATACCAAGATACCGGCGATTTTACAAATACTTTTGAGATACAGATTTTTCAGGCCGGCTCTAAAGAAGCGGCAAAATGCCAGGCTGTGCGCATAGCGAAAGAATGGTACATTACCGCGGCGCATTGCGTCGCGGCGTGCGCGCAGGGCTGCTCGGTGGTGGCGCGCCTTGCGGTAACCCCGCAGTACGAAATGCGCGCCCTTGTTACAAACACCGCCAGACGTCCGCGCGTTTTTTTGCACCCCGGCTATAACCCCGGCGTAAAAACCGCAAAAAACGATATGGCGCTTTTATACTTTCCGCCGCGCGCCGCAGAGTATTATTTTTTGGCCGGCCGCCGCGCGATATCAGAAGAGGTTTTTTTAAAAATAATACCCGATTATAATATTTACTACAAAGCAAACCACGGCGCAAACCTGCCGGCCATATTGGAGTTAAACCCAAAAACTTCGCGCCTGTTAAACAGGCAGATATCGGCAGTCTCTATCTGGGACGGCCGGCGCGAAGTGCTGCCGGCGACCAAACCTTTAATTTACAATGCGCCTTTAGGCGTATTTCTGGGGGAAAATTTTGGCATAAAGCAGGGTATTTCCGGCTCCGGGCTTATGACAAATACAGGCGAGCTGGCGGCAATAGTTTCGGCCATGGCCGACCTTGAGGTTAAAAGCGGTAAAGGCGACGGCGGCAAAAACGTCCGCGTTATTTTTGCCGTGCCCTTTGACGACGCCGCGGTTAAATTTATAAAAGCGCACGCGCCGCACGCGCAAATAAAAGAAGCCGGCCCCGCCATGCTAAGCGCGGTGCCGGCGCAATATACCTATTTAGGCCAAAAATTTTAAATTTAAACCCCGCGCAGCCGCAAAATGCGGCGCGCTGTTTCCTGCGGGTCAAAATCCTGCCGGCTGTTTAAATCTATTTTATAAATATCTCTGTAGCGCGCAAACCAGGTGCGCTGGCGCTTTGCATAGCGGCGCGTTAAAGTTATAAGGCTGTCTAAGGCTTCCTTTTTGCCGCTTTGACCTTTTATAACGGCAACAGCCTGGCGGTAGCCCAGGCTTTTAAGGCCGGGGGCGTCTTCTTTGTAGCCGCGGGCCAAAAGGGCGGCGGTTTCTTCTATCATAGGTTCTAAAATTTGCGCGCTGCGCTCTTCTATGCGTTTGTTAAGGGCTTCCTTTTCCCAGTTTAAATAAACAAAACAGGCCTTTGCCGGCGAGATGTCGGTGCTAAACTTGCCCGTCCTTAAAACCGAGGCGGGGCGGCCGGTTAAAAGATAAATTTCCATGGCGCGCATAACGCGCTGCACATTGCCGGCGGGTATTTCCCTGGCGCTTTGCGCGTCCACGGCGGCAAGGCGCGCGTGCAGGGCTTCTTTGCCGTGTTGATTTACTAAAAAACTAAGCTCGGCCCGCAGGCCGGCGTCACCACGGGGCAGTTTATCCATGCCGGTAAAATAACTTTGTATATACATACCGGTGCCGCCGGCAAAAATAAAGGGCGCGTCAGGCTTGGCGGCGGTTATTTCTTTTGCCGCCTCCGTAAATTGGGAGACATCATAACTTTGCGCCGGGTCAAGGAAATCCACCAAATGATAAATGGCGCCGTCAACCTTATAAAAGCCGCCCTCCCACGCGCCTTCGGGCGCGGCGGTGCCGGCGTTTAAGTATTTGTAAATCTGGCGGGAATCGCAGGAGATAATTTCCCCCCCGAGCAGGCGGGCAAGGCGCAGCGCCACCTCGGTCTTACCGCTTGCCGTGGGGCCGGCAAGGATAATGGGTAACTTATGTTTCATCTAGAATTACTTAAATAAAGTAGCGTCTTTTTGAAGTTTATTGCACAAGGCTTGCGCCTTGCACGTGGCCACGCACACTTCCGGCAGTTTTAGCAGTATGCGGGTATCGCAGTCGGCGTAATCATCGGCCATAATTTGGATTTTAGAGATTATGGAGGCGTTCATCTCCGTAAATTCTATGCCGATGGTATAAACCGGCCCTTTTTGCCGCACCCAGGAAGTTTTTGCCCCCACGCTAAAGGCGCCCGCGCCCGGCAGCTCCATGCGGATTTGCATATGCCCCGCCACCGGCGCTTTTAAGAAGGAAACCAGCCTCATGCCCGATACCGACAAATCCGCCAGCACGGCGGCCACCTGGGTTTGCGAGCCTGTTTCTTCGTCTGTATAAATTAAATCTATGGGTTCTACTATATTGCTGATTACCGGCACCCGGGGGTGGCGTCTTCTGTCTTCTGGTTTATTTGTCATAAGGCTTATCCTAGTAAAATAGTTTCTTTAGCTTCTTTAATTTCTATGTCGGTAATTTCGCCGATTTTATATTTTCGGGTTGTTCTTACCCAAAAGTTTGTTAATGTGCGGCCGTTTTGCGGCGTTTCAAACAATACAGGCTGCACGCTGCCCGTCTGCCGCGCGTACGCCGCTTTAGAACTTTGCTTAACTTTATTTAACAAAATATCAAGCCGCTTTTCCACCACTTCTTCCGGTATCGGCGGCAGCGCGGCGGCCGGCGTGAGCGCGCGGGGCGAAAATTTAAAGCAGTACGCGCCGGTAAAGGGCACGGCGTCCAAGAGAGAGAGCGTGTCTTCAAAATCTTTTTGCGTTTCCGTCGGGTAGCCAACTATTATATCCGTGCTGACGCGCACGCCGGCTTGGTCTAAAAGTTTAATTTTTTCTAAAAATATTTCGCGCGTGTAGCCGCGTTTCATCTCTTGCAAAACTTTGCTGCTGCCGCTTTGTACGGGCAGGTGCATGTGGCGCGATAGTTTTTGGCTGAGCGCAATGGTTTGCGCAAACTCCTCGTCTATAAAGGCGGGGTGCGGGCTCATCCAGCGCAGGCGTTTTAGCTGCGGCAGTTGTATCAGCTCTTTAAGCAAGCCCGAAAAATTTAGGCCTTTATAGTTGTAGCCGTTTACCACCTGGCCTAAAAGCATAATTTCGGCCGCGCCGCCGTCTAATTTACGCCGCGTTTCTTTAAAAATAATTTCCGGCGGCAGGCTGTGGGCCTCGCCGCGCACGTAGGGCACTATGCAATAGGCGCATTTAAAGCCGCAGCCGCGCGTTATGTTTACAAGGCCGATAAGGCCGCTTTGCTCTTGGCCACTTTGCGCGCCGGCCGGCGCAAAAAGGCGGGAGTTATCTATAATTTCCGCAAAGCCGTCTATATTTTTTGCGCCCGCTATAATATCCGCCTGCGGGAATTTGCGCCTTACGCTTTTGCCAAGCCGCTGCGCGGCGCAGCCGGCAAAGATAATAACGCGGCCTTCTTTGGCGGCCTTCCATTTTGCCAGGCGGCCTAAAAAAGACAGGGCGCGGTGCTCGGCGTGGTCGCGCACGGTGCAGGTGTTTAAGAGGACGATATCGGCCGTATCCAAATCTTCCGTTTGCGCGCAGCCGCGCGCGGCGAGGTGCAAAAGCATCTCGGCCGAATCGGCCGCGTTCATCTGGCAGCCAAAGGTTTGCGCGTATACTTGTTTGATAATTTAGCCCGTTATTTAGTGTTTAACTTTAAATTTGCGCTTGGCGGCTTTAACTTCTTTGCCGTTTACCAAGGCGACGGCCTGCGCTTCAAACGGGCCGCCGTCAAAGAAGTAATCCAGCCACCAATAGCCGTTTGAATGGCGGCAAGGCAGCCACGGCCCGCCGTTTAAGGATACTTTAACCCACTGCGCGTCTTGCGAGGAGTTGCCCAGGCGCAGCGTATAATGGCCTGCGCCGACAACCTCGCCGGCGGCGGGATAATCTATAACCAAAAGTTTGCTTGCGCGCGGCGCGGCCGGCTTTTTTACTACGGATTTTTTAGCGGCCGCTTTTTTAACGGCCAGCTTCTTTACGGCCGGTTTTTTAGCCGCAGGTTTCTTTATTACTGCCATACGTCCCCCTTCCTTTTGTCATCATTCCGTCATTGCGTTTTTATATACCCGCCGTTGCGAGGCCTGCAAGGCCGCGGCAATCTCATTAGAGTGGTTACCTATTATAGGAGGATTTTATGAGATTGCCGCGTCGCCTGCGTTCCTCGCAATGACGGCAGCGTGTGTCTATGCTAACAACTTTTTTAAATTTTCTTCCACCGGGCTGGTTAGGTGTATCTTTACAGCGCGGCGGCCCTTTTCTTCTAAGGCTTTAAAATCGGCAAGGGCTTGCGCGGCGGCCAAATCGCCAAAGCTGTAGGCCTGGCCCGGGATTTTGACATCATGCTCGGCCTCGGCGGAAATTACCACAAACACGCCGTTGTTGCCGTCGCCTTTATGCAATTGGCCGGTGGAGTGCAGGTAGCGCGGGCCGTAGCCAAACAGCACGGCGTTTTTGCCGGCTGCTAAAATTTTTGCGCGCGCGCCGGCAAACAAAGCGTTGGTTTGCGGCGTTTCGTTTAGATAGGCCAAAAGCGCAATAT
>JAISVV010000175.1 GCA_031271365.1 Elusimicrobiota bacterium
ACCCATGCCGCCCTCGCCTATCTGGCGGATAAAGTTAAATTGTTCTTTTATATTAACTTCCCTTACTTTACGCCCGCGCTCGCCGGCTATGCCGCGCACCAAATTGCGGTAGCGCATAATTAAAAAAGCCGCTAAAACCAAAATAACGCAAAGCACATAAACAAAAAACCAAGCCGGCAGGTTTTTGGAGCTTGTGCCCGGCTTGCGCGTTTTTTTAGGCACGGTGCCTTTAAGCCCGTCTTCGTACATCGCCTCGCTGAAGGAAAGCGCGCGCGAACTTTTCGGGTTAAGCTGCAAAGCGGTTTGCAAATCATCATTGGCGCGGTAAGAGTCGCCCCGCTGATAATAAACGTTGGCGCGGGTGACGTACGCCTCCGCGGCGGAAGGGCGCTTGGCGATAGCTTCGTTAGCGTAAAAAAGAGCGTTATCATAATCTTTAAGGCCTTCGTAGGCGATGGCCATATAGACGTAAAGGCGCGGGTCCTCCACGCCTTTGCCCAAAAGGTTTTGGGCCGTAGCGATAACTTTATTGTAGGCTTTAGGGTTTTCTTTACTTTCGTGGAAAGCGTCAAAAATATCTAAAAATCCGTTGGCAAGCCCGTCTTTGGCGCGCATACTCTCGCTCGAGGGCAGGGGCGCGGGTTCGGCGGCGGCGGCAAAATTGCCGTCCGCCAAAATCGGGCCCGTTTGCTGCGCAAAAGCGCAAACGGCAAACACAAACCAACAGCCAAGCGGCAGGAGTAGGCGTTTCATTACTATATGTTAATATAAAAACGATTGCCATTACAACATTTTGTTGCGCGCCGTTGCGGGTAAGGCCGGATTATTTATATTATATATTCATGGAAGCTATAATAATCTCGCTGGCCATACTTATTTTTTTGGCGCATTTATTTTCGACGCTGTTCGTTAAAACCGGCGTGCCGGAAGTGCTGCCGCTTTTGCTTCTGGGGATACTTATAGGGCCTGTTTTGCACCTTGTCTCGCCCGACGATTTTGGGCTGGTGGACCAGGTTTTCTCGCAGGTTTTGCTGATTGTTATTTTGTTTGAAAGCGGCCTTGGCATACGCATATCGCAAATCCGCACCACCTGGGCGGCGGCCTCGCGCCTGACGATAATAAGCTTTATCATAACCTGCGCCGCCGTTACGCTGCTGGCGCATATAATGCTTGGTTTAAACATTGCCTACGCGCTTATCTTGGGCATTATTCTGGCCGATAACTCTTTTGCCGTTATAATACCGCTGATTTCAAAGCTGAATATTTCAAGCAATTTACGCACAACGCTTTTGGTGGAATGCACCATGGGCAGCGTGATAACCATCGTAGGCGCAATAACGATGATAGGCATGGCAAAAACAAACTCTTTCTCGGCTAATATGATAATAGCCAAGATACTTTATACTTTTGTTACCGCCGTTATTATCGGCGGCGCGGCGGCGGTTTTTTGGACAACCGTATTAAATAAAGTGCGCCAGCTGCAAAACGGGATATTTTTAACTTTGGCGTTTGTATTTGTTGTTTATTCCGCCTGCCAGATGCTTGGCTCCGACGGGGCCATAGGCTCTTTTATCTTTGGCATAGTGGCGGGCAATATACGCGTTATACGCAAATTCCACGGGTTAAAGTTTATAGAATTTTTTACCAGCAATGTAAAAAGCAAAGCCTTTAACGAGGTGGAAAAGAGTTTTTTTGGCGAAGTGGTTTTTGTAATGCGCACTTTCTTTTTTGTCTATATCGGCCTGGCGATACAGATAAACAGCCTATATGATATGCTGTGCGGGTTTTTATTTTCTTTGGTAATATTTTTGGCAAGGATACCGGTGGCCAATTACGTGCTGGATAAAAACTTTACGCGCCTGGATACAGCCGTGGCAAGCGCCATGGTGCCCAAAGGTTTGGTTACGGCGGTTTTAGCCTCTTTAATAGCGCAAGCCGGCTTGCCCGGCGGGCAAACGATACAAAATACCATCTACTCCGTGATAATGTTTACCATTATTTTATCAACCGTCTTTGCCTTTTTGCTGGAAAAGGGCCACGCCAGGCGAGCGGTAAACTTTCTATTCAAGCGCCACCGCGACCCGCAGGCAGACGCGCAAGCCGCCGCCCAAATCCAAAGCGAAGTTATTAACAGAAAAGTTATTTTGAAGTAACAACCTGGTTAAAGTTTAAATTTATACTTTGTCGTTATTTTTCCATCGGGCAATAAAAACACCGGCTTGCCGCAGACGGCATATACATTAGCTATGCCTTTTCTCGTATTTCTTTTTTGGGCTTTTTCCACGGCCCGATTGCCGATATATGTTATTTTTTCAAAAAGAGTCATTTTTTTATATCCTTTAAAAATTCTTTGTATAGCGCTTCGTTTAAAATTACCGCCGTTGCGTCTTGCGCTTTTGCCACGGGCGCATAAATCTCTCCGCCGTTATAAAAAAGCATCCATTCATCGGCAAGAGATTTGTATTTATGCCAAAAATTATTTTTACTGCGGTAAAAACGCCGCTTAACATCTTGCTCGGGCACATTATGTCCGCCGCCTAAAACCCTTATTTTTATCCTGTTTATACAAATTTGAGGGTTATCTACAAATGAATATATTATCACGATTTTATAATGCAGGGCTTTTGCTTTTTGTATTATTTTTAAGTGGCTTACACCGGAGAGGGTGCTCTCCATTGCAAAAGAATGTTTCTTTTTAAACAACTGCTCCAGCTTTTCAAAAACCTTTTTCCCTGCGGATATTTTGGCGGATTCTATATTCCCAGGCGCAATTTGCGCCGCTATATCATCGGCATTTAAAAAAGCCAGGCTTTCCTCTTTCAAAAGCGTTCTGGCCACCGTGCTCTTACCGGTGCCGTTTGCGCCTGCAAGAATATAGAATATTTTTTGCATAATTAATTACTAAAATCTGCTCCGGGACTAGGACTCGAACCTAGGCTAAACGCTCCAGAGGCGCTTGTGCTACCATTACACCATCCCGGAATTTTTTTGCGGCGGCTTTTGGGCATCTTTTTTACCGCCTTTGATACATTTTAACATTTTTACCCGCCGCCGTGCAAAGTGCTATAATATCAGTATGCAAAAACAGGGTAACGCTATCGGTATTTTTGACTCGGGCCTGGGAGGGCTTACTATCCTGCGTTCGGTGCGCAGCCTGCTGCCTAAGGAAAATATTATCTACTTTGGCGATACCGCGCGCGTGCCTTACGGCTCTAAATCCAAAGAAACGGTTACAAGCTACTCGCTGCAAATTGCCGAATTTCTGCAAAGCCGCAAAGTTAAACTTATTTTAATAGCCTGCAACACGGCCTCGGCCTTAGCCTTGGAAGCCGTGCGCGCGGCCAGCAGCGCGCCGGTTTTGGGCGTTATTGCGCCCGGGGCAAAATGCGCGGCGGCGGCAAGCAAAAACAAAAAAGTGGCCGTCTTAGCCACTGAGGCCACCGTAAAAAGCAAAGCCTACCCCAAACACCTGGCCAGGGCGGATAAAAAAATTAAAACCGCGCAGTACGCCTGCCCGCTTTTTGTGCCGATAATAGAAGAAGGCCTTTTAGACGATAAATTAACCGCCCTGGTGATAGAGCGCTACTTAAAACCCGTCAAAAAACTTAAAGCCGACACCATTATTTTAGGCTGCACGCATTACCCCGTTATTAAAGACGCTATCGCCAAAACTTTAGGCGGCAAAGTACAGCTGGTGGATTCGGCCGAAGAAATCGCCAAAGAAGCCAAAGAACTTTTGGCAAAAAATAACCTGCTTAAAAAAACCGGCCCGGGCAAAACGCAAATGTTTGTCAGCGACGACCCTAAACGCTTTGCCGCCATGGCCGTCAACATCATCGGCGGCAAAAAACCAAAAGTAAAACAAGTGCGGCTATGAAGATATTTGCCGACGGCCGCCTGCTTGCCCTTGGCATAACAGCCGGCACCGCTACGCGCCATTTTGGCACCGGCCGCGATAAAGAAAACGTTAAAAAACTTTTTGACAGCCTTAACATAGACCATCAAAAAATCCTTGGCATAAACCAAACGCACGGCACTGATATAGTGCAAATAATAACCGAAAAAGATTTGGAAGAGTACCAAAAAAACCAAACGCACAACGCCGACGCGTGGCTCCTGGGCAAAAAAGAACAGGGCGTTTTAATTTTAACCGCCGACTGCGCCCCCGTTTTTGTTTGGGACGATAAAGGCCGTTACGTCGGCCTGGCCCATTGCGGCTGGCGCGGCGTTGCCGCGGGGCTGCCCGCCAAAATAGCGCGCGAGGTTAAAAAGCGCGCCGGCGCGGGCGCAAATCTGCAAGCCTTCATAGGCCCGCACATAAAAGCCTGCTGCTTTGAAGTGCGCCAAGACGTTGCCCAAAAGTTCCCCCCGCAGGCGCGCGTTGAGCGCGGCGGTAAAATTTACATAAATTTAACAGAAGCCGTTGTAATGCAGCTTACGGGCGAAGGCGTTAAAGAAAAAGAAATAAACCGCCAAAACCCTTTCCAATGCACGATGTGCAATAAAGAAAACTTTTTCTCCTACCGGCGCGATAAAACGCGGGACGTTTTGATGTCTTTTGCCTACAAGATTTAGGCTGCCGGCATTTGATATAATTTAGGTAACGGGGCATGGCTCAATGGTAGAGCGCTCGGTTTGGGACCGAGAGGTTCCCGGTTCAAGCCCGGGTGCCCCGAATTTAAACGCAAAAATAAAATATGCACTGCAAAAACAAAAACCAGCCCGCTTATCTGCCTTCGTACAATCTGTTTTTCCAAGGTAAGGATATTAAGGCGCAAAAAATAAACTCAAAGCTGGCAGTTATTGCATCGGGCGCCGTTAAGGCGCCGTTTTTGTTTGAAGATATCGTCCTTTCCTGCGCGGCAACGCTTCCCGAGGGCGCCGGCGTTTTGGCGCAAATATCGGTAAAAACGCAAAAAGGCTGGAGCGGGTTTTACAAACTTTTTTACCTGTCGGCCGGCTGCAAAAAAACTTTTGATAATGTCCGCGACGATTATGCCGCCGTGGATATAGACGCGCTGTTAACCCAAACGCCGGCAACGCATTTTAAATACCGCCTTACGCTTTTAGGCAAAGCCAAAGTAAGTTTAATCTGCGCCGCCTTAACGCAGGCAAAATATAAATACAACCGCAGCCTGGCTTTAGAAACGCTGGGCGTAAAAGATATGCAGCTGCCGCTAAAACCCGTCCCCCTGCCCAACGGGCGCGCCTGCAGCCCGGCGGCTTTAACCGCCGTTTTAAATTATTGGGGCAAAAAAACAACGCTAAACAAAACCCTAAAAGGCGCAGAGGATAAAAACACCGGCCTTTCGGGCGTGTGGCCGCTTAATACGGCCTATGCGGCGCAGCTTGGGCTAAAAGCGTGCGTTGTAAAGTGCAGCTCCCTGGCGCAGATAGAAGCGGAAATTTACCAAGGCAGGCCGGTGATAACTTCCGTGGCGTATAAAAAAGGGCAGCTTAAAAACGCGCCCGTTGCGGCAACGCGGGGCCGCCTTATAGCCGTAACGGGGCTGGATAAAGCCGGCAACATAATCGCCGCGGACAGCGCGGCAAAGGCTGCGCGCGCGCTGCGCGTTTACGACAGGGCGCAATTTGCCCGGGCCTGGATAAAAAACAAAAAGGGTATTGCATACGCCATACAAAATATGCAAGAGTAAATAGATAATATCCGGGGGTTAATATGGCAGAGACAGCATTTTCAATCCTAGTCGCCGATGATGACGAAGTTATCCGTGAAACTTTAAAAGAATCTTTTGCAAACTACGGCTACGAATGCGTGGCGGCCAAAGACGGGCAGGAGGCCTTTGACGCCGCCCTTAAGCACCACCCTGATTTAATGCTGCTGGATTATAAAATGCCGCTTAAAAGCGGCGGCGAAGTGGCAATGGAAATCCGCAAATACCCCGGCTTTACAAACACGCCCATAGTTATCCTGACCGCGCAAACGGCCAAAGCCGAACGCATAAAAATAATGGCGCAGGATATCGACGACCTTATCTGCAAACCTACCGACGAGGACGAAATCGTAGCCCGCATAAAAATGCTTTTAAAGCGCAGCCTGCAGCGCATAGACGTAAACCCCCTTACAAAACTGCCGGGCAATCCTTCAATACAAGCGCGCATTGAAAAAGAGATTAAAAGCGGCCGTAAATTTGCCGTCATCTACGCGGATTTGGATAATTTTAAAGCCTATAACGACGCCTACGGCTTTGAAGCCGGCGATGTTATTTTGCTTAAAACAGCCGACCTTATAACAAAAGCGGCTTATAAGTTTGACAAGGACGCTTTTGTCGGCAATATCGGCGGAGACGATTTTGTTGCCGTTACCTGTTTTGAAGCAGCCATGAACACCGCGCAGGAAATTACCGAACAAATGGAAAAAATGGCCCCCCAGTTTTATAACGAGGCCGACAGAGCCAAAGGCTTTATAACCCGCTTTAACCGCCGCGGCGAGGGGCAAAACTTCCCGCTTTTGTCTATATCGGTTTCCGTGGTGCACAATAATTTAAAGCCGCTTATCTCTTACGCGCAGGTTTCTTTTATAGCCAGCGAGCTTAAACACTACGCAAAAAGCTGGGAAGGCAACTTTGTCGCCTTTGACAGGCGCAATCATTAAAGCGGGCCGCCGCATAAACCGGCCGCTGCGGGCCGCTGGCGCAAAATTGCTTTTTTTGATAAAATATAACTTATACGCGCCTGTAGCTCAGTTGGTTAGAGCAATCCGCTCATAACGGATGGGTCACAGGTTCAAGTCCTGTCGGGCGCATGATTTTAAGGATAAAACCCCGCCAAAAGCGGGGTTTTTTAGTTTGAGGCCGCAAATTGCGGCCTCAAAGCCGTGCAAAAAATGCACCGCTTTAAAAAACAACACATCAGAGGCTAATATATGCAGGAAAATAACGAGCAAAATAATCAGGAAAAAACTACCGGTTTAGACGAAATTATTAAAAATAAATACCGGGAAGCCGCCGAGCTTAAAGCCGCCGGCATAAACCCCTACCCCGCGCACATAGACGTAAAAAACACCTGCCTTGAAGCCAAAGAAATGCCCGAGGGCGCCGATGTCGTGGCGGCCGGGCGCGTGGTGCAGCTGCGCTTAATGGGCAAGGCCGCGTTTGCGCATATTAAAGACGTGAGCGGCAAACTGCAAATTTACGTGCAAAAA
>JAISVV010000033.1 GCA_031271365.1 Elusimicrobiota bacterium
CCATATGCGCGGCCGCTTTTGCGCGGGCCGGGCGCAAAGCCAAGGGTAAATAAAAGTCATCAATATGCAAAACGGGGGCTTTAAGGCGCGCGGCAAGCCATTTGGCAAAAGTGGTTTTACCGGCGGCGCAGCGGCCGTCTATGGCTATTATAAACGGCTTTTGCCCATGCCCGCGCGCGGCCGCTTTAACCGCTGCCAGCGCGCCTTTGTAGAGGGCGGTTTTCACTTAATGGCAACCAGTTCGTAATCCGCGCTGCCAAGGCCCAGCTCTTGCGCGTAATCGACGCACACGCGCCAGTCGGTAGCGGGGGTTAAATCGGTAAAATGGTCGCCGGTAATTTGCTCGCGCTCGGCAAGCAGGCTGCCGCGGGCAACCGGTTGTTTGTTGACGGCTTCTGCGCACGCCAAATCAATGGCCACCGGGTCAAACGAGGCAAACATACCGATGTTCGGCACTATGGGGCAGTCGCTTTCGGCATGGCAGTCGCAGTAGGGGGAAATATCTATAGCCAGGCTGATATGAAAGTGCGGCCTGCCGTCTAAGACGGCTTTGCTGTATTCCACAATTTTTTTGTTTAGGATATCAAAGGATTCGTCTTGCGCGGCGCGCACCGCGTCTGTGGGGCAAACGCCTATGCATCTGCCGCAGCCAACGCAGATATCGTGGCGTATGGCCGCCTTTTTATTTTTAATTTCCGGCGCGGCAAAGGCGCACACGCGCAAACACGCGCCGCAGCCTGTGCATTTTTTTTGCTCTACATACGGCTTGCCGGCGCTGTGCATTTCCATCTTGCCCGCGCGCGAGCCGCAGCCCATGCCTATATTTTTAAGCGCGCCGCCCATGCCCGCGCATTCGTGCCCTTTAAAATGGTTTAGGGAGATTAGTATATCCGCGTCCATCACCGCGCGGCCGATTTTGGCTTCTTTAACGTATCTGCCGCCTTTTACGGGCACCAAAACTTCGTCGGTGCCTTTAAGGCCGTCGGCGATAAGTATCTGGCAGCCGGTGGTTTGGGGGGTGTAGCCGTTGTAGGCGGCTGATTCCAGATGGTCCAGCGCGTTTTTGCGCCCGCCGACGTATAAGGTGTTGGCGTCGGTTAAAAACGGCTTGCCGCCGAGAGTTTTTATATAGTTTGCGACTTCGGTGGCGTAGTTGGGACGCAGGAAAGCCAGGTTGCCCGGCTCGCCAAAGTGTATTTTGACAGCCACATATTTATTTTTAAAATCAATCTTATCCAGGCCGGCGGCTTTGATAAGGCGCACCAGCTTAAACGCCGCGCCTTCGCCGATTTTGGTGCGCATATCGGTAAAATATACTTTTGGCTTTGACATAACAAAACTCCTTTTAATCCCTGATTTTTTGTATGTTTTGCACGTGCTGGTTGTAAGTGACGCTGAAAATGTGGCGGCCGGTGCTGTCGGCCACAAAATAGAGCGCGTCAAAGCCCGGCTGCGGCTCTAAAACGGCTTGCACGGAACTTATGCCCGGGTTGGCAATGGGCCCCGGCGGCAGGCCTTGGTAGCGGTAGGTGTTGTAGGGGGAGTCATGCCGCAAGTCTTTGTATAAAACGCGTTTCTTCCAGTGGCGGCCTTCGTCTTCGCTGTAGCCTATGGCGTACTGCACGGTAGGGTCGGCCTCTAATTTTTTGCCTATTTTTATGCGGTTTAAGTACACAGCCGCTATTTTGGGGCGCTCGTCGTGGAAAAGGGCCTCGCGCTCCACTATGGAGGCCAGGGCCAAAATTTCGCGCTCGTTTAAATTTGTGCGGCCCAGCCTTATGGCCGTTTGTATCAGCGGGGTTATTTTTGCGCGGTGCTCGGCCATCATTACCTGCACAACCTTTTCCGCCGGCATATCCTGCGGGAACAAATAAGTAGAGGGGAATAAATAACCCTCCGCGTCCTGCAGGTAGGCGGCGTCTATAAAGGTTTGTTTATCGGCTATTATGCCGGCGCGCTGAAGTTCTTCCGCTATTTCTTCTATGCGCCAGCCTTCCAGCACGGTAACGCGGTGCAGCTGCGCGCCGGAATCGTTTAAAAGCCGCCAAATAACTTCTATGGACGAGGTGTTTTTATTTAGCGCAAAGGAGCCGCTTCTAAGCAGCGGCGCGGCGCCGCTTATTTTAAGGCAGATTTTAAAAAATAATTTACTTTTAATTATGCCGTCTTCTTTTAAAATATCGGCAATTTTGCTTGCGCTTACGCCGGGTGGTATTTCCACCTCCGCCACGGGGCCTTTGCCGTTAAAATGCCTGTAGACGGCAACGGGCGCGGCCAAAATGCAAAGAGCAAGCAAAATTAAAATTGTTTTTTTTAGCATATTTATTTTTTAGCCGTCATTGCAAAAAAACCGCAAGACACATCACTGCGAGGCTTTATTTTTTTGTCATTGCGAAAGCCGCAGGCCCGTGGCAATCTCATAAGGTTTTTTAGCTTATAGCGGCATGAGATTGCCGCGCCCCTGCGCTCCTTGCAATGACGAAGAAAAAAGGCTCCCTGCAATGAGAGTTACCTGCAATGACAAAAATTATTTTACCAGTTTTAAAAAATGCCGCTTGCCGGCTTGCAGGACGGCCTCTTTTTCAAAAACCGCTTCCGTGTCGCCGGCGGCTTTTTGGCCGTCTATTTTTACGGCGCCCTGGTCTATCAGGCGGCGGGCTTCGTTTTTGCTTTTTACGATATTATTGTTAATAAGTACGGCCGAAATTGTTTCGCCGGCCTGCGGCTTATAGACAGGCATATCGTCGGGGTTTTGTTTTTTGGAGAACACTTTTTCAAAGCGCTCCAGCCCCGCCTGCGCGGCCTGCGCGCCGTGGAAGCGCGTTACAAGTATGCGCGCCAAATCTTTTTTAGCCTGCATGGGGTGCGCGGCTTTGACCGCCGCTAAATCCTCATGCGTTAAAAGCTCGTAGTATTGCAGCATTAACTCGTCGCTGACGGACATTATTTTGCCAAACATCTCTTCCGGCGCGTCGTTAAGGCCGATGTAATTGCCGTAGCTTTTAGACATTTTTTTAACGCCGTCGGTGCCAAGCAAAAGCGGCATGGTGATGACTACCTGCGCCTCCTGCCCGGCGTTTTTTTGCAGCTGCCTGCCGACGAGCAGGTTGAAAATTTGGTCCGTACCGCCAAGTTCTACATCAGCCTCTAAGGCCACGCTGTCCTGCCCTTGGAAGAGGCTGTACATTACCTCCAGCAAAGTGACGGGCCGGCCGGCTTTCAT
>JAISVV010000141.1 GCA_031271365.1 Elusimicrobiota bacterium
ATACGGCAATCTTGGCCAAAGCGACTACGCCAGCGCAAACGATTACCTGTCCAAACTTTGCATTAACCTGCAAAACCTTGGCCAGCGCGCGCTAAGCGTGGATATGAGCGCCTACTCCAGCGTGGGTATGGGCGTGCGCAGCGGCGTGTTTGAGTTTTTAACCCAGCAAGGCCTGAAGTTTGTAGACCCGCACGACGGCATGCAAATCTTCTTAGACGAAATCGTCTTCGGCCGCGTGCCAGAGATTATTTTAACCGACGATTTAGGCAAACTGGATTGGGACGGCCAAATCCGCTTTAACGAGGATTTTGCGCCCGAAGCCGCTAACCCCTCAGGCGCCTTACTCTCCGGCGGCGGCGAGCCTACCGGCTCCATTCCTTCTCCCTCGCCCGTTGCTGGAGAGGGCCGGTGTGAGGAGGCAGCCGTTGAACCCGCCCAAGAGCCCGAGCCCGCAAAAGAAGAAGAAACCCCCGCCGCAGAAGCAGCCACCGCCGCAAGCGGGCAGGAAAACTTCTTTTTAGGCGCAATAAAAACGCTGGAAAAGGGCAAAGAACTATTCAGCGAGCACACCTTCAGCGCGGATTATCCCTTCCTCTTTGACCACGCCATAGAAGGCACCCCGTACGTCCCCGGCGTAATGGGCATAGAAACCTTTATGGAAGCCGCAACCGCCCTAAAAGGCGCAACGCCCGAGGGCCTTGAAGACGTGCACTTCTACCTGCCTATTAAACTTTTGCGCCGCAACCCGCAAACCGTGCGCGTTAAAGGCAGCGACGTTAACGGCTCAATAAGCATGGAGATTGAATCTGACTTCATTAACAGCAAAGGCATAAAAATGGGCAATACGCGCCGCCACTTTACGGCGCGCCCGCTGACCGCGTTCAGCAGCCGGTGGAACAACTATAAAACAGGCGTTGATATCAACGGGCCTTACGCGGTAAGCAAGGAAGAATTATATTCAAAATACTTCCACGGCCCCAGCTTTCAGGTGTTAGACGGCATTTTAAAGGTGGACAATAACGCCGTCTTAGGCGTTTACCAAAAGCCGGCGCAGGTGCTCTTCCACGACGGGCCCAAACGCCTTATTGCGCACCCTATGCTTATAGAGGCCGCCTTCCAAACCTGCGGCTGGCGTGATTTGGCCGTAGACGGCCGCATGACTTTGCCTGACTCCATAGGCAAAATCTACATCAACACAAAAGGCGATGCGCCGCAAAAACTCTATATCCTTGGCGTGTTTACCGGCCAAAATATTGAGGGCAAAAGCGTTTATGACGCTTTTGTATTTGACGAAAAAGGCAAACTTTGGATAGAACTTGCCGACTACCAAATGATAGGACAATAATATGACCTACAGACTAAAAGTGGTTGAACTTAACCTCCTGCCCGCGCCGGAAGAAGTTTTAACCTCCAAAGAACAGGCGATATATCAGGAGTTTAAAGTTGATAAACGCCGGCACGAGTGGTACGCCGGCCGCTACGCCTTAAAAAGTTTGGCCTCGGATTTTTTTACCTTTGATATGGATAAAATGGAGGTAAGAAACCTGCCCTCCGGCAAACCCGTATTAATGGTGCCCGGCGGCACAAAGCTGCCGGTTTCCATCACGCACAGCGGCGGCTACGCGGCGGCGGCAATTGCTTTAACCGGCGAGAACATCGGCATAGACATAGAATTTATAGAACGCCGCGACAAAGCCTGGGCGCGGGAGTGCTTCCGCGAGGAGGAAATCTCCTCCGCCGCGCCTTTGTTTTTAACCGAGCTTTGGGCTAAAAAAGAAGCGGTTTTAAAATTTTTAGGCGTAGGGCTTTCAATAGATATGCTTGATGTGCGCTTTATAAACGGGCGGCTTAACTTATACGGCAAGGCCTTAGATATCTGGGCCAAAGCCGGCAGCCCCAACATAAAAATAGACGTGCAGGATTTAGACGGCGGCTACAAACTGGCCATTGCCAGCGAAGCCCCGCTTATTTAACGAGTTTAAAGAGGTTTTAACTTATGAGCAAAGAAACTAACGGCAAAAACGGCGATAAAAAAGAAGTTAAGCAAGCGGAAAAACCGGCCTCCAAAACCGCCGCCTCGGAAACTAATTTAGAAAACCTGGCCTTCCCCGAAACCGACGACGCCGGCGAAGCGCAAAGCATAAAAAAATACCGCGCTGTCATAACCTCCGCTAAAACCGAGCCCGAAGATAAAGTTAAAGCCCAGCACGACAAAGGCAAGTTTACCGCGCGCGAGCGCCTGCACTATCTGTTGGACGAAAATTCTTTTTATGAAATCCGCTCTCTGGTAGAAACGCGCAACACGGATTTTGGCCTTAAGGATAAACACATCGCCGGCGACGGCGTCATAACGGGCTTTGGCACCATAGGCGGACGCGACGTGGCCATTTTCGCCCAGGATTTTATGCAGCTTGGCGGCAGCCTTGGCCTGGCGCACGCGCAAAAAATAGCCTATATTATGGATTTGGCGCTGGAAGCTAAAATACCCGTTATCGGTTTGCTGGATTCCGGCGGCGCGCGCATACAGGAAGGCGTGGACAGCTTAGACGGCTACGGCGAAATTTTTTACAGAAACGTAAAAGCCTCCGGCGTGATACCGCAAATATCCGTGATACTTGGCCCCTGCGCGGGCGGCGCGGTATATTCTCCCGCGTTAACCGATTTTATTTTTATGGTTGAGGGCATAAGCCATATGTTTGTAACCGGCCCCAGCGTGGTTAAATCCGCCACCGGCGAGGATGTTGATTTTGACACCTTAGGCGGCGCGGCGGCGCACAGCCGGCAAAGCGGCGTGTGCCACGTGGTAGCCAAAAGCGAGCAGGACTGCTTTAGGCAGCTTAGAGAGCTTATAACCTTTCTGCCGCAAAGCAGCTGCGAAAAGGCCACCGCCGCCTTTACGGAAGACTCCGTGGACAGGGAAACGCCTTTGCTGGATAAAATCTGCGCGTTAAACCCCCGCAAGCCATTCCGCGCGCAGCACGTTATCTGGGAACTTGCCGACCAAAGTAAATTTTTTGAAATCCACCGCGATTTTGCCAAAAACGTTGTTGTGGGTTTTATCCGCATGGGCGGCGAGGTTGTGGGCGTTGTTGCCAATAACTCCAACCACTTAGGCGGCGCGCTGGATATTAACGCCAGCGATAAAGCCGCGCGCTTTGTGCGTTTTTTAAACGCTTTTAACATACCTATTTTAACTCTTGTGGATATCGGCGGCTATCTGCCCGGCGTGGAGCAGGAGCACGGCGGCATTATCCGCCACGGCGCAAAACTTTTGTACGCTTACGCGGAGGCCGACGTGCCCAAAATAACCTTGGTTATGCGCAAAGCCTACGGCGGCGCGTATATAGCAATGAGCTCCAAATACCTGCGCGGGGATTTTAACTTTGCCCTGCCTTCCGCCGAAATTGCCGTAATGGGCCCGCGCGGCGCCATTGAAATTTTGTTCTCGCGCGATATCAAAGCCGCCGCCGAAAGCCCGGAAAAGCTGGAAGAGCTTAAAGCCAAACTTACCGACGAATACGCGCAAAAATTTGCCTCGCCGTATCAAACGGCGTCAACGGGTTCTATAGACGAAGTGATAGAGCCCTCTTCGGCGCGGCAAAAAATTATCCGCGCGCTGCGCATTTTAAAAAATAAGCGCGACGTAAAAAAGAACCCGCGCAAGGGGAATATACCACTATAACTATGGAAGAAAAAAGCGTAGATTCCGTTAACGAATACTTTAAAAATATAAGCGAATACGTTCGCCAGATAGACCGCAAGGAAGAAGCCGGCCTTTGGGCGCGCTCCAAAAAAGGCGACGCCGCCGCGCGCGAGCGCCTTTTGCAAATGCATCTGCGCCTTGTGGTGCCTACGGCAAAACGCTTCTGCAGCCGCGGCATGGAGCTTATGGACCTTATAGAAGAGGGCAACCTGGGCCTTATGCAGGCTATCGATAAGTTTGACCCGGGTAAAGGTTACCGCTTTTCCACCTATGCCATACATTGGATAGAGCAATATATCCGCCGCGCCGTTGAAGAACAAAGCGGCACTATAAAAATACCTTCCCACGCGTGGGATAATATGCGCGCCTGGGGCAAAACGTGGGATATGCTGCGCGCCAAACTGGGGCGGGAGCCTTCCTTAAAAGAAATGGCCGCAAAGATGGGTATATCGGCCAGGCAGGTGC
>JAISVV010000142.1 GCA_031271365.1 Elusimicrobiota bacterium
ACATATCGTCTTTATCCTGCATGGCGTAGGCGCCGGCTTTGTCCATATGTTTGCCGGCAAGCGCCTTGATGGTTTTATCGTCAAGCCGCCGCGCCTTGCACCACGTAACGTCAACGCCGGTGACGATTTTGCTTCTGTCTTTACAAACTAACGCCAGCGCGCTGTACACGCGCTGCCAGCTGCCGTTTTCTTTCTTTAAAATCCGCAAAGCGTCGGCCTTGTTTTTCGGCTTGCCCAGTATTTCGCCTTTGCAGTAAACCAGCGTGTCGCCGCCGATAACAACCGCGCCGGGGTATTTGCGCGCGACGTCAAAGGCTTTTATCAAAGCCAGCTGCCGCACCACGGCCGAGGGCCGCTTTTTGGCGGTAACCTCCGCAACGTCGGGCGCAATAACGTCAAAGTTAAAGCCAAGTTTTTCAAGCACCTGCCGCCTGCGCGGCGAGGCCGAGGCCAGTATAAGGCGCATATTTATTTTTTCATCAGGTAACTTACTATTAAATAGGATAAAATTAACCCTATAATGCCGCAAACGTTTACGTTAAAAGATAAAGCGTGCGCGCCCAGGCTGAACTCGCGCACCAAAAAGCCGGCGGCGTCGGAGGGCAAAACCGATACGGTCAGCCTTTCCAGCCCAAAGCCGATAAGGGCGGCCAAAATAAAAAATATAATTACAAAGATTGCGCTTCTTAAACCTTTCATAAAAGTCTCCTTATATCAAAAAGGCCCCGCCCGTTAAAAATGGGGGGGCCTTTAAAAACTTTTTGCTCAGGCCGCAATCGCGCTGACGGGGCAGGTACCCGCGCAGGCGCCGCAATCAATGCATTTAGAGGCGTCTATAACCCTTTTGCCGTCTTGCTCAGAGATAGCGGTTACGGGGCAGGCCGGCTCGCACGCGCCGCAGTTAACACAGCTTTCGGGGTTGATTTTATATGCCATAATTTAAATCTCCTTAAAAATAAATTTTATACAGATATTATACATAAAAATAATCGTAGAAAAACTTTATAACTATCAGCGCGCACACCAAAATTATAAGCGGCCTTATAACCGCGGCGCCGTGGCGTTTGCCCACGTAAACGCCCAAAATATTGCCTATTATGCTGAATATGCCCATTATTAAACCCAGCTTTATATCCGTTGCGCCGACAGCCAAAAAAAACAGCATGGCAAAGAGGTTGGAGCAAAAGTTTAATATCTTGGATATCGCGGTGGCCTGCAAAATTTCAAACCCGCAGTACTTGGTTAAAAACACCGCGTACATAGTGCCCGCGCCGGGGCCTAAAAAGCCGTCGTATACGGCTACTAAAAAAGCTATTTTTTCAGCCGCGCGGTCGCTTTTTTTAACGCCTATGCGCAGCCTTGTTTCCACGCGGCCGAAGCTGCCGCTGCTTATGATAAAATACGCCATTAAAGGCGCTATTATTATAATTATCCACGCCAGCCAGTCCGGGTTTAAAAGCCGGCTTAACGCCGCGCCGATAACCGCGCCCGTAAAAGCCAAAATACTTATAACCTTAAGCAGTTTTTTGCTTATGGTAAGCCGCCCGCGCAGCTTGTAGGCCGATATCACAATGCCCATGGTGGAAGCCAGTTTATTTGTGCCCAATATCAAAGCGGGGTTCAGCCCGAAAGCCAAATAAGCCGGCAGCCGCAAAACGCCGCCGCCGCCGGCAAGGCTGTCTATAAAGCCGGCAAGCGTCATTACCACGCTTATAAAAAGGAAGTTCCAGGAAAGTATATTATATTCCATTGTTTCTGTTTCGGGCGGCAAATATGTATTTGGCCGCGTTTTGCCGCCCGCTTAGCGCGGCTGCTATAAAGCCGCTTCTAAGCGCGCGGTAGGCCGAGGCAAAAATAACGGCGGCCAAAACGCCCAAGGCAGCCTGCGTTAAAGTATGCGCCGTATTAAAGGCAAAATACGCCGCGTCAACTGCGGCGGCCAGCGTTAAAAGCGGGTAGATGATGTTAAAAACATAGATAAGTTTTAAAAAGTTAATATCGTCTTTAAAGTTAAAAAGCCTGATTAAAAGCGGCAGCAAAACGCTGCGGCCCAAAATAAACAGGCCGGCAAAAACCGCGCCTTTTAAATACTGCCCGTTATAAATCTGGCCCGCGCCCGCGCTTATTAAGGATAAAAGTAAAGCCAAAATCATAAATACTCCGCCGCCGTGGCCACTTTGGATTTTACGGCGGGCGCAAGGCCCGTTTTTACGCCCAGTTCTTTGGCCAGCGCGTCAAAAGCCGCGCGGCGGCCGGATATAAGCTCCAGCTCGGCTTCGTAAAATTTTATTTTTTTGCGCGGGGTTATAATGTCGCAATTATCCAGGGCCAGCTCGGCTTTTAAAATTTTATTTTCAAGCAGTATAATTTTGCGTTTATTTTTAATGGTAAAAAGTTTTTGCGGCGCGCCCAAATGCGGCCATAAGCCGCTGAACAAGCCGCGCAGGCACGCCCGCGCGCCGGCGGAGGTTTGGGCGTTTAAAGCCAAAGTATTTTCGCGGCGGCGGGCAAGGCCGTTTTTTATTTCAGAGGCGTTTTTAAGAGTTATCTGATACCCGCAGTTTACGCGCCGCAGCCGCAGCGCAATTTTTTGCGCGCGCAAAGCGCCGGCGCGGTCGTCAAAATAGGTATCTGTTATCAAAAGCCGCGCGGCGTTTTTTTTAAAGCCCAGGCCGCGCAAAACGCCGTCAAATTTTTTAAAGTCGCGCGGGGCTGTTATCCGCCATTTATACTCAAGTTCCATGCGTAAATGATATCATATATGGATAAGCAGCAGCTTATATAAAAACGACCGGATTGCCGCGGCTTTGCGGGCCTGGCAATGCGGCGCAAAGGAGATTTTATGAATCACAAGAGGCAGCCTACCTCTAATTTATGTTTTTTATGCGGCAAAGATAACCCGCACGGCCTTAAAATCGTTTGGTATAACGACTACGATAAGCAGGAAGTTTACGCCGATATCGCTTTCAGCGAGGATTACCGCTCTTACCCGGGCGTAACGCACGGGGGCATTGTTGCCGCCGTGCTGGACGAAACCTCCGGCCGCGCGACAATGCTTGACAATGATTTTAACAACCTCATGGTAACCTTAAAGCTGGAGGTTGTTTACAAAAAAGTTACGCCCACCAACACGCCTTTGCGCGCCGTGGGCAAGGTTATACGCGGCACCAAAAAGCGCGCGCAGGTAACGGCGCGGCTAATGCTGCCCGACGGCAGCGTTACGGCCGAATGCACCGCGCTTGTATACCAAATGCCCGGGGAGTATAAAGACAGATGGGGCGAAGAAGCCATAGAATGGCAGCGCACGCAGGCTTTGTAAACTTAACGGATAAATAAAACGCCCCGCCGTATCGCAGCGGCGGGGCGTTTTATTTTGTCACAACCATCATTAATGCGCTTGCTTTTTATAACTTTCCGTAAACCTGGCCAGTTTTTTAACGGCGTTATCGGATTCTACAAACACCGTCAGGCCCGCGTCCACGCCGGTTTGGCGGTAGTAGTCAAACTTAACGCCCGCGGAAACGCTTACCACCGCCGGTATTTTATGTTTGTAGCACAAAGCGGCAAGTTTGCCCATAAAATCGGGGTTGTCTTCTTTAAGCGTTTTTATGACGGGGCTGTATGGTATCGTGGAAAAGATGACAGAGCCGTACTCGCCGCTTTCAAAGGCTGCCTCTATAATCTCCAGGGTAGCCTGGTCTGGGCACATGGGGGTTACGTCAAAGGGGTTGCGCACGTCGACGATATTGTTTAGCTTATATTTTTTAAGCGTTTCTTCCAGCCGCGCTTTCAGCGCGGGCGAGGGGTACGGCGCCTCTATCGGGCCGCCGGGCAAAATATTATCTGCCATGCCGCTGGTTTCAAAGCCGGCGTTGCTTATCATAAACACTTTGCCGCTTTTTGGCGGCATGCGGTTGTAGCTGCAGGCCATGTCGGCAAAACTTTCAAACTCTTCAAAAGTTTCGGCCATAATGGCGCCTTCGCGCGATAAAATCTGGCGGGCGCTTTCAAAATCGCCTGCTATGGAGGCCGTGTGGCCCATAACCGCTTTTTGCCCGCTGGGCGTGCGGCCGGCCATGTAGATAACAACGTTTTTACCGCCGGCGCGCGCTTTTTTGACGGCGGCTTGCAGCAACGTGCCTTCGCCCTCTTTAAGGCCTTCTATATAGAGAAGGATAACGTTTATGTTTTTATCCTCGGCCAGATAGGCGGCGTAGTCGGGCACGGTTATGTCCAACTGATTGCCCGTCATTACGGAGTAAACGGGTTTTAAATTTTCCATCTTGCCCAAAACGGATAAAACAAACGCGCCGCTTTGGCTTATAAACGCGCAGGGCGCCACGGCCTTATTTTCGCCCAGCGGGGGGGTAAGTTTATCTTTGGGGATAAACATGGTGTTTATCTTTGAAGGGTTGGAAACTATACCCATGGAGTTGCTGCCGTTTAAAGTAAAATCGGGGTTGATTTTTTTGGCGCGCTCTATAAGGTCGTCAATTTCTTCGCGGATATTTTCGCTGCCTTCTTTTTCGCCTATGCCGCCGCTT
>JAISVV010000060.1 GCA_031271365.1 Elusimicrobiota bacterium
GGGCCACAGCTAAGGTTTGGCACAAAATGGCCGTCCATGATATCCACATGCAGCCAATCCGCGCCGGCGGCTTCAACCAGTTTAACCTGCGCGCCCAACGTTAGCAAATCGGCCGATAAAATCGACGGCGCAACGGCGATATTGCCGTTTGGTTGGCGCAGTTTAATCACTTCATCTCCTGTTCGCGCACCAAAATGCCGTCCACGTAAATGCGGAACACCGCGCTGCCGCCGTAAGGCACGGTTAAATCTATCTTAGAGCCGGGCTGGCGCGGTTCGTTTAAAATTTCGCGCTCGCCGATATCGTCTCTTAGCACTATGCGCACGCGGTTTTGATTTTTACCCTGCGGCAATTCGTAGTGCAGGTGGTGCAGCTTTTCGTCTTCGTCCTGCACGCGCGCGCTGACGGAAACTTCTATAGCCGAGCCGGGCGCCACTTCGCTGTCGGGCGCGGGCGTTTGTTTTATAACCGTGCCGTTGGGGAACATAGAATCTTCGTCCTGCGTTATTAAAACTTCTATATTTGCGTCGGACGCCCAAAGGCTTACGTCGGCCAGCTTTTTTTGCCTGAAGTCCGGCATAAGGCGCATGGTAGACGGCGGCTGCCCGCTGGAAATTATTAAATTAACATCGTCGCCTTTTTTCAGCAGGGTAAAAGGCTCCGGCGTCTGGGAGATTACGGCCCCCTTTTCCACCGTTAAAGAGTAGGCGGTATCTTTAGCCCCTACGTTTAAGTTGCCGTGGCGTATTAAAAGTTCGGCGTTTCTTAAGGGCAGGCCGGTTAAATCGGGGACTTCTATATCTTCGGCGCCCTGGCTTATCCATACGCGTATAACTTTACCCTCGCGCACAACGGTGCCCGCCGGCGGCAATTGGCGGATAACGGAGCCTGCCGATAAATCCGGCATAAATTCTTCGCCGGCTTTCCTTAAGGCCAGGTTAACCTGCGCCAGGGAATCTAAAGCCACGCCCACCGATTTTTTTGAAATATCCGGCACCTGCACCTCTTTGCGCGTGTGCACAATGGCCGACATCGCCCAGTCAAAACAAAAAAACCCCAATACCGCTAAAAAAGCCAGTATCAGGCCAAGTAGCAAAGCCGCCTTTATGACGGATTTTATAACGCGGGGGTTATCGTCTAAAAAATCGTCGGAAATTGTTTTTTTATTCTCTTGCGTTTCATTCATAATTACGTAAAAACAACCACGCCCTCCGCCGCTTTTTTGCCGTTGATATAATCTTGGGCCGTCATTGTTTTTTTGCCGGCTGGGCGCAGGGCTTCTATAAATATAACGTCACTTTTACATTGTACAAAAAAGCCGCGGCCCCTTTCAATGGCAATAAGCGCGCCGGGGGGGTAATTTTGCGCTTTTGGCGCGCTTTTCAGCGCGGTTTTAAGTATTTGCACGCTTTCGCCCTGCGGCGTTTGGGCTTTGGCAAAAGCCGGTATGCCGCCGGCAAGCCCGCGCACAAGGCCGTGTATTTGCGCGGCCGTCATGGTTTTAAAGCTGATTAAGGTTTGGCTTTTATCTATAGAGGGGGCTTTGCTTGGCGTGCCGGCTTGCGGCCGCTTTATTATGCGCCCGGCCTCTATATCCCTTAGCGTTTGGGCCAAAAGTTCTTTGCCGTCGCGGGTTAATTTGGCAAAAAGGGTTACTTCGTCGTCTTGCGGCTCTATGGCGGTTTCTTTTTGGGCGGCAAGCGGGCCTTCGTCGAGGCCGGGGGTTATCCAAAACACCGATACGCCGGTTTTTTGCTCGTTGCTGAAAAGCGCGCGCTGCACCGGCGCCGCGCCGCGGTACTTAGGCAGCAGCGAAAAATGCACGTTTAAAATGCCGTGTTTTGTGGCTTCCAGCGCGTTTTGCTTAAAAATTTTGCCGTAAGCGACGGCCAAACCCAAATCCGCGCCGAGGTTTTTTATTTCCTGCGCCGCTCCGGCAAGGCTTTCGGGGCTGATAACTTTTAACCCCAGCTCCAAAGCGCGCTTTTTAACAGGGCACGGCAGCAACCGCAGCCCGCGGCCGGAGGGCCTGTCCGGCTGGGTTACCACAAGCAGAATTTGGCTGCTTTCGCGCAATTGCTCCAAAAACGGAACAGCAACCGAAGGGGTGCCGAAAAATATCGTCTTCATACCGCTATTTTAGCATTTTAGGAGGTTTACGGCTTATTTGCCGCGCTGCCCAATTTGCGGTTATATTCCCGCCGCAGGGGGGTAAATTTTTGGAAGTGCTGATAATCTTTAAAACTTTTCCAGTCGCCGCCCCAGGTCCAGCCGCGCTTTTTAAATGCGTTCACCACGGGGCCGTTTGCTTCTATAAAGGCTTTATGGGCCAGGTTTCTGTCCGCGTAAGGCGCGCCGGCGGGGGGTTCTATTATATCGCTGTCTACGTAAGGGTTGTAAAGCGGGTTGATATCCACGGCCATGCCCAGCGCGTGATAAGAAATCTGCCTGCCGTCGGTGGTAAGCCGCCAGCAAAAGCCGGCGGTATTATTGTTGCGCATGGACTCCCGGTCATCGGCGTTATAATAGTCCGCCAGGCGCATTTTTTCTATCGGGTATTTAAGCGCGTAAAGCTCTTTAAAGATTTCCAGCGTGTCTTTGGCGGCGGCTTGGTGCATTATAATTTCGCCTTTATGGGTTTTGCCGTCAAAGCCGTAGTATTTAACGTTTAGATAGTATAAATCGCCTATGGGCAAAAGCGCGCCCTCGGGGTAGCATTTGCCGCTTATAAACTTTATTATTTTTGCAGGCACGGGCCGCGCGGTGAAGCCCTCTTCGGTCTTTATCATTTGCGCCGGAGCGGTTAAACTAAAAGTAAGGGCAAACAGCGCGGCCAGCTTTTTCATTTTTACAAAAACGCGGTATTGACGATTTCGGCTATATAAATTGTGTGCAGGTCGCCGTCTTTATACCATTGTTGTTTTACGGCAAGGTCAAGGTTGTCAAAAGTCATGTTGGTTTTGTAGAGGTTCATACATTCGTAATGCACGCCTTTTACGGCAATTGCGGGCGTGTCTATCTTTTGCGATTTAAAGGTTTTTAAATTGCACTCTTTAAATTTATCTATGTCGCGGCCGGATTGCGTACCGCAAACGCCCAGCTCTTTTGGCATATCTTCGTATGGCACGGAGATGGTAAACTCGCCGGAATTTTCCAGCAGCTTATGCGTGTGCCTGCTGCCGCGCACCAAGACTATAAAAACAGGTTTATTCCAGATATACCCCGCCGCGCCCCAGGATATCGTCATCGTATTAAGCCGCCCGTTGTGCAGGGTGGTCAAAAAAATGCCGCGTTCTAAAATTTCAAAACTTTTTTCTATATCTTTATTATATTTTTCGCTCATAAGCCCTCCGTGTTAAAATAGCTGTTTATACTCTTTACTATATATTGCGCCGCTTTGCCGTCGCCGTAAGGGTTTTTGGCGGATAAAATACGGCTTTGGGCGTGCGATTTAGAAAGCACCGCGGAGGCCTCCTTCACAATCAACTCTTTATCCGCGCCCAAAAGTTTGGAAAACCCGGCCTCAACGCCTTCTTTACGCTCCGTTTCGTAACGCAGCACCAAAATAGGCGCGCCAAAAGCGGGCGCCTCTTCCTGTATACCGCCGGAGTCGGTCATTATAAGTTTTGCGGTTTTCATCAGTTCGGCAAGCACCGGGTAGTCCAGCGGCTCGGTCAGTTTTATGTTAGCAAAATCAGAAAGCGCTTTATGCACCTTGCCTTTAACGTTTGGATTGGGGTGCACGGGGATAAGGAAGGTATGGTCCCGGTATTTTGAGGCAAGGGTTGTTACGGCGGATAAAATGTCGTCAAGGCGTTTGCCGTGGTTTTCGCGGCGGTGCGCCGTAATTAAAACAAGTTTATCGTTTAAGGGAATATTGATTGACTTTAAAAATACGCGCGCGGCCGCGGTTTGTTCTTTAGAAAGGCAGAACAAAGCGTCTATCACGGTGTTGCCCGTAACAACTATACTTTCCTTTTTGATATTTTCCTTCACAAGCGCGTTTAAGGCGTTTTGGGTGGGCGCAAAATGCAGGGCGGTTATCCGGCTTGTCATTTGGCGGATAGCTTCTTCCGGGAAAGGTTCGTTTAAATTGTGCGACCTCAGCCCCGCCTCAACGTGGAAAACGGGTATTTTATTGTAAAAACTCAGCAGGCCCGCGCAAAAGACGCTCATGGTGTCGCCTTGTACAATGGTTGCGTCTATCTTTTCCCGCGCATACACGGCCGAGAGCTTATCTAAAATACGGCTTTGCACCCCTGGCAGCGTTTGGTTGTGGCTCATAACGTCAAGGGAAATATCCGCCTTGAGCCCGAAAAAGGAAAGCGTTTGGTTGGAAAGTTCTTTCTGCTGTTCGCTGTTGCACAGGATAACGCGGTAATCCTGCGGATATTTTTTTAATTCCAGGATAACCGGCGCAAGTTTTATAACCTCCGGCCGCGTGCCGAAAACTATTAAAATATTTTTCATTTTTCTCCGGGTGTTTTAGCGGGTTTTAAGTTTTTGCCTGCCTGCGGCCTGTTAAAACGCTATTTGAAAGCATTACATAATTGTACAATTTTAAGTATTTCTTCTTCTTCCATCACCGGGCTTATTGGCAGGGAAATTATCTCCCTGTGTATCCTTTCCGTTACCGGATAAGAAAGGGCCGCCCATTCTTTATACGCCTCTTGCTTGTGCGGAGGGGTCGGATAATGTATCAAAGTTTGCACGCCGGCGGCGTCCAGATAATTTTGGAATTTTGCCCTCTCCCGCACGCGCACGGCAAATATATGCCATACGTGGGCGTCTTCGTTTTTAACCTGCGGCAGGGTTATAAGGGGGTTTTTGATATTTTGCCTGTAACAGGCCGCCGCGGCGCGGCGGCGGGCGTTATCGGCGTCAAGCCCTTTAAGTTTAACGGCTAATATCGCGGCCTGTATTTCGTCCAAGCGGGAGTTAACGCCCTTATAAATATGCTTATACTTTGCCTCCGCGCCGTAATTGGCCAGCATTTTGATTTTTTTGTATAAACCCTCGTCATTGGTTGTAACCGCGCCGCCGTCGCCCAGCGCGCCCAAATTTTTACCCGGGTAGAAAGACCAGCCCGCAGCGTCGCCCAAATTGCCCGTGCGTCTGCCTTTGTAATACGCGCCGTGCGCCTGCGCGCTGTCTTCTATAATTTTTAAATTGTATTTTTTGGCCAGCGCCGAAATTTTATCCATTTCTGCGGCTTGGCCGTAAAGGTGCACAACCATAATCGCTTTTGTGCGCGGGGTGATTTTAGCTTCTATTAAATCCGGGTTGATATTATAGGTGTCAATATCGGGCTCTGCCAAAACCGGCGTGCAGCCGTTTTGCGATATGGCTAAAATACTTGCGATATAAGTGTTGGCGGGCGCAATAATTTCGTCTCCGGCGCCAAAGCCTAAGGCGCGTATGATAAGGTTAAGCGCGTCCAGCCCGTTAGCCGCGCCCAGGCAGTATTTTGCGCCGCAGTAAGCGGCAAAATTTTGGCAGAAAGCATCTGTTTCCCCGCCAAGCAGATACCAGCCGCTGTCTAAAACGCGTTTAACGGCGCCGTCGATGCCGGCGCGGTATTGCTCGTTAACTTTA
>JAISVV010000090.1 GCA_031271365.1 Elusimicrobiota bacterium
AAGTCCTGCTGCTTATGCGTAATTTAAGAGTAGCTATGGACGAATACAAATTAGCCCACAACCAATATCCGGCAAAAATAACGGATTTAACATTTGATTTTACCAATACAAAATTTAACTTGAACAGCTCAAGCGACTATTTGGAAAGCCCTTTCTTTGCCATCTACATTAACAGCGGAAGCGACCTCAACGGCTATGTGTACGCCGTACCGCGCCACAACGCCTGCCGGTCTTCCGGTTATGCCATAGCAAAACAAAAATGCTTTGCTCTCTTATATTCGCCCGCCGGCCGCTTAACCTGCCGCACCGGTGACGAAAACGACGGCACCGGCGCCACTTGCGCGCAAATCGGCATGTAAACGCCTTATAATCTGAAAACCTTGCGGCCTTGCGCTATAAGCTCATCCAAATGCTCCCTGCCGCGGAAGGTTTCGGCGTAAAGTTTAACAATAGCCTCCGTGCCGGAGGGGCGCGCCAAAAGCCAGCTGTCTTCAAGATATATTTTTATGCCGTCCGTATCGCGCACTTTTGTTACGCGCTCGCCCGCTATTTCTTTGGTTGAGGCAAAACTCGCGGCGTTCATCTTTTTAAACTCGCTCTTTAAAGCGTCGGTGGTGGGCATATCAAGGCGGGTATAAACCGGCTCGCCGTGTAAGGCGGTAAGCTGTTTATAAAGGCCTGCTATATCCTGGCCGGCGGCGCTCATTATCTCTAAAAGCAGGCAGACGGCCAAAATGCCGTCCTTTTCCGTAACCCATTTGGCTATGGACATACCGGCGCTTTCCTCGCCGCCCATTACAAGCGCGCCGCCCAAAAGGCCGTCTACAAAATATTTAAAGCCTACGTTAACTTCGTCCACGCCCAAGCCGGCGCGGGCGGCTATTTTATCTATCAAATGCGTGGTGCCCAGCGTGCGGCCGGCTTTCATGGTTTTGGCGGGCTTGGTTTTTTTGATAAGGTAATCCAGCATAACGCAAAGCGCGTGGTTGGGCGGTATCAGGCCGCCTTTGGCGGTGGCGCAGCCAAAGCGGTCGGCGTCAGGGTCGCTGGCGCCGGCAAATTGATAGGCGCCCGTTTCAACCAGTTTTATAAGCGGCTTCATCGGGTATGGAGAAGACGGGTCCATCCGTATTTTGCCGTCGTGGTCTATGGGGATAAAGCGGAAAGTCGGGTCGATATCACGGCTTACGATATCCACATTATCCAGCCCGTATTCTTTTTTTATGGCCTGGTAAAATGCCAAACTCGCGCCACCCATGGGGTGCACCGCCGCCTTAAGGCCGGCGGATTTTATTATTTTAAAATCAATCTTTTTGCCCAGCGCTTTAACATAATTTGCAACAATGTCGCCGGTTTCTATAAGGCCGCCGGCGCCGGTAAGCGCGATTTCCTTAATCTCGGCGGGGTTTTGCATAAAATAATTGGCGTATTTTTCTATCTTAGCGGTTGTCTGCGCGTTTGCCGGCCCGCCGTTTTGCGGATTATATTTAAGGCCCATATCCTGCGGCGGGTTGTGGGAGGCCGTGCCGTTAAGGCTGGCGCACACGCGCCCGGATAGAATTTCAAACGAAAACACCGGCGTCGGCACCGGTATGTCCGGCAGCACAACTTTTAAGCCGTTTGCGGCCAAAACGCCGGCGCAGATATCGGCCGTCGCGCGCGACATCAGGCGCGTGTCTCCGCCCACTAAAATTTTGCCTTCTATTTTTTCTTCTATGTGCATTTTTGCCACGGCTTGCGCTATGGCGCGCGCGTGCAGCGCGCTAAAACCCGCGCCCAAAACCCCCCTGTGGCCCGATGTGCCAAACTTAACCGGCGCAGGCGCGGCGCAAGGCGCGTAAAATTCCTTTTTCAAAGTTTCAACGTCAATTAATATTTGCGGCAGCGTGCCCGCGTTTTTATCTATCATAAAGCCCCCGTTTTTCGCCGCAATTGCAAGGGGCGGCAGGCCCCGCGGCAATCCGGTCGTATTCATTTTATATAATATAAACAATGATTTGGGAAGAGAAACTAAAAACCGCCGGCATAACGCCCGTTGTCTTTAACGCGCCTATGGCCGCCTGCACCACCTATAAAACCGGCGGCGCGGCGCAGGCTTTGGCTTTGCCGCAAAATTTAGAGCAGCTAAAAAACATCTTGCTTTTTGCCAAAGAAAACAACTTGCGCCTGCGCGTTTTGGGCCTTGGCTCCAACATATTGGTAAGCGACGGCGGCGTAAGCGGCGTTGTTTGCTGCCTTAAAAATATAAGCGGCGTCGATATTAACGGCAATATGCTTTCCGCCGGCGCCGGCGCGCCGCTGGACGAAGTTGTGCGCAAAGCCACAGACGCCGGCCTTGAAGGCCTTGAAGGCCTAAGCGGCATACCGGGCAGCGTTGGCGGCGCGGTGTTCATGAACGCCGGCGCGTATAACCAGGAAACTTTTGACCATCTTTTAAGCATAGATTTTATGGACGAAAGCGGCCGCATAACCACCTTGCTTAAAAAAGATTTAAAATACGGCTACCGCCGCGTTGAGGGCATAGAAAACCTTATCGTCTTAAACGCGCTGTGGCGGCTTACGCCCGCGCAAAACGCGGCCGCCCTAAAAACCCGCCGGCTGGAAATCCTGGCAAGCCGCGCGCAAAAACAGCCGCTGGAGTATCCCTCCGCGGGCAGCGTTTTTAAACGCCCGCCAAACAATTTTGCCAGCGCGCTTATAGACAAATGCGGCCTTAAGGGCTTGCGCATAGGCGCGGCGCAAGTATCGCCCAAACACGCCGGCTTTATCGTAAACACCGGCAACGCCGCCGCGGCCGATATCAAACAATTAATGGACGAAGTGCAAAAACGCGTGCTGGCGCAAACCGGCGTCAGGCTGGAGTTAGAACAAATTTTATGGGGGGATTTTTAATATGCACGAATGGGCCTTATCCGACAGTATAGCCGCCGCCGCGCAAGAGGTGCGGCAAAAACAAAACCTTAAAAACGTGGCCGCAGTTACCGTCGTGCTGGGCGAGGTGCAAAACATCGCAGCCGGCGTTTTTAAAGATATTTTTGACGAAGTTAAAAAAAATTACCCGGGCGTGGAAAGCGCAAAACTTATAATAGAAACCGAGCCCGCTAAATTTGAATGCCTAAAATGCGGCGCGCAGTTTGGCCTAGACAGAAGCGGCCTCTCGCACGAAACAAACGAAGCCATACACTTCCTGCCGGAGACGGCTAAACTATACATAAAATGCCCAAAATGCGGCAGCAGCGATTTTAAAATAATACAAGGCCGCGGCGTGTTTATAAAAGAAATTTCGGGCGAAGCGCCCGGCCCGGGGGGCAAATGATGCAACTGGACCCAAAAATATCCGCCGTCAGCCGCCGTCTTAAAAACGTGGGGCGTATAATAGCGGTATCGGGCTTTAAAGGCGGCGTGGGCAAAAGCAGCGTCGCGTGCGTTTTAGCCTTGCTGCTGGCCGAGCGCGGCCTAAAAACCGGCCTGATGGACTTAGATTTTAACGGCGCCTCGTGCGACGTTATCTTGGGGCTGGGGCAGCAGTTCCCGCAAGAAATCGAAGGGCTGGACCCGCCGGTGATAGAAGGCGTTAAATTTATGACGCCCGCCTTTTTTGCCCAAAACAAAGCCGTCAACTTACGCGGGCCCGAGATGACCAACGCCGTCTTGGAGCTTTTAGCCGTCACCCGCTGGCAGCGGCTGGATTATCTTATTTTGGATATGCCTCCGGGCTTTGCCGACACCGCCCTGGATATAATACGCTTTGTGCCGCGCGCGGAGGTTTTAGCGGTAAAAACGCCCAGCATACTTTCCAAAAACTTAGCCGCCAAAGCGCTGCAAGCGCTGGCCGGGCTTAACGTAAAGGTGCTTGGCGGCATAGAAAATATGTCCGCCCGGGGCCTGCGCACAGACGCCGCGCTGGAGGCCGCCTACGGCAAACCGCGCGAGCTGCTAAAAACCCAATTTGCGCAGGATTTACAAAGCGCAGCTGACGCTTTAAAACTGGCGTAGCGCCCCGCAATGGCGGCGTCATATTATGCTAAAATATATATAAGGGCGCGATAAAGTGCCTTTTTTAGAGTTACCCGCGGGGGTAGCAACGCCCGCGCAGTTAAACAATTAAAGGCATAGCAATGCCTTTAGGAGGAAGTGAATGAAAAATATGATTAAAGCGGTAGCTTTATCGCTATCGTTGGCTTTTATCGGCAGCGCCGCCATGGGCGCCGGTTTTGCGCTGTACGAGTTCAGCGCGCGCGGCAACGCCATGGGCGGCGCCGTAATGGCAAATAAGGCGGAGGCCGCCTCTATGGCCGTCAACCCCGCGCTTATCACGGAACTGGACGGCCTGCAAGTGCAGGCTGGCGCCACTTTTGTCGCGCCCGCTTCTACTACCAGTTTTGCAGCCGGTTTACCGGCCGGCGGCGAGAGGGACCTTAAATCCAAAGTCTTTACTCTGCCCAATTTTTATACAACTTATAAAGCCAGCGAGGCTGTGTCTTTAGGTTTGGCTGTTTTCTCCCGCTTCGGTTTGGGCGGCGAGTACGAAAACCCCAACCCTTGGTTAGGTTCCGCCAGCGCTTATAAATTTGACGTGCAAACCATTTCCGCCACCCCGGTGGTAGCCGCTAAAGTAAGCGACGATATCTCCGTGGCTATGGGCCTGGAGTTTATGGATATCTCTTTCAGCGAAGATAAATACCTAAACGGCACCGGCGCCGCGCCCTTTTCCGTAGAAGGCGACGGCATGAGCTGGGGCGGCGTTTTTGGTATTTCTTATAAACCCGAATGGGCCGAAAAGAAACTTGGCTTTGGTTTATCCTACAGAACCAAAACCCGCCAGGTTTTAGACGGCACCTTGAAAGCGCCCTCTATGGGCTTTGCCAATGCCGACGTGCGCGGCAGCGTAACCTTGCCCGACGCCGTTAACTTGGGCGTTTCTTATCAGTTTACTCCTAAATTTTTGATTGAAACCGGTATAATTGGCACTTTCTGGAGCAGCATGGACGCTATCCGCATAGAAGTGCCCACCGCAGCCGCCGCGCCGGCGCAGGGCCTTATGCTTATAGAGCAGAAGGATTATAAAGACGTAGTGCGCTTTAACCTCGGCGCGGAATACGCTTTAACCGACAACTGGGATATCCGCGGCGGTTATGTGTTCGACCAATCGCCCACCAACAAAGGCCTTATGGACACTTTAGTGCCGGTTGGCGACAGGCATTTGTTTAACCTCGGCCTTGGCTATCACCGCGATAATTGGGGCGTAGACGCCGCTTACACCTATCTTTTAGGCAAAAAGATGAACGGCACGGGCCATCTGCCCGACGGCACGGCGGTACCGGTTAAGTATACAAACGGCAGCAGCCATATGTTTGGCATAACGTTTAAGTATACTTTTGACGTGCCCCTGCTTCGCAGCTGATTGATTTACGGCAACAAAAAAACCCGCTCAAAAGGGCGGGTTTTTTTATTGCCGTTATTGTAGCTTATACGCAAATCCACTTCTGCGCCTATTTCTTTTAAAGGCGCTTTTTCCGTATGGGAAAACATATATACCGCCGCCCCCAAAATAACCGCCGGCCGGGCATCCGGCGAAAGGCTATAGCCCGGTGACGGGATAAAGAAATACATTTCCCCGGGGGTTTGGCCGTAAACGTCGTGCAGTAACCCTCTGCTTTGGTATAGAGGGCCAAATTGCCGCCCCCGTAAACAAAACCCATATCAATATTTGAAGAGAAGGAAGGCTTTTTTAGCCATTAAAAATACCGCTCAAAACACACGTATACATCGCCAAGTATTATGTTTTGACGCCGCAAACAGCAGGCCCGCAATGACGACGAGGGACAAGGCGCGGCAATGAGCAATGAAAAAAGATTTACGCCGGCGCGGTATTTGCGCGGTATTTTTAAATACTAAGCAGCTTAAAGCCCAGGTTCAGGCTCCAGTCTCCGCCGGATACATTGCCGCCCAGCGTGGCGCCGGGTTTTACGTAAAAAAGCAGTTCTTCGTAGAGCCGTGCGCCAAATTCTA
>JAISVV010000163.1 GCA_031271365.1 Elusimicrobiota bacterium
CTTCTGTCATAAATTAACCTGATTATCCGCCGAATAAATCCGAGTTTTTAAGCATTTTGAAAAATTTGAGTATAGGCGATTTTGTGGGCGCGGTTTTTTGGCCGGCGTCCAGCAAATCGCGTTTTGCCGCGTAGGCCGCTAAAGAAACGGCGGTGGAATATTGCGGCTCAAAAAACTCTTCCTCCGCGCTGATGATATCGCGCTGCACGCCGCCGCGGCGCACTTCTTTAAGGCCAAGGCTTTGGCTGCATTGCTCCGTAATGCCCGGCAGCAGCGAGCCCCCGCCCGTTAATATGCCCACAGCCGCCAAATCGCCAAAGCCGCTTTTTTCCACGCATTCTTTAACTTGGTCAAACAAATCCTGCACGCGCGGCTGGATAATGTCTAAGAGAAAACTTTTTTTAACATTATGCACGCTTTTGCCGTCTAAGGAAGGCACGGGGATATCGGCCTCGTCGTCTAAAAACGAGGGGAAGGCTATGCCGTATTTTTCCTTAATCGCCTGCGCGTCGCCGCGCGGGGTGTGAAGGGCGTAGGCAATATCGCGCGTTATTAAATCGCAGCCGTACGGCAAATCTTTGGAAAAGCGCAGCGCGCCGTCTACGTATATGCCTATGGAAATCGTCTCCCCCCCCAAATCTATCAGCATGGCGCCGATATCCTTTTCCTCCTGCGAGAGCACGCTGTCTGCAAGGCAGATAAGGCCGTAAAACATGCCGTCAACGCGCAGGCCCGGGCGGGTTATGGCTTTGTTTAAATTGTTTAAGCCCGAGGTTAAACCCGTGGTTATATGCACGTCCACCTCAAGCAGCGAGCCTTCCATGCCCTCGGGGTTGGTTCTGCCGCGCTGGCGGTCTATGGTAAAGCCCTGGGGCACTACGCTTATAATTTCGTTATCGTTTTTTATGGGTATGCTGCGCGCGTTTAGGACGGCTTGCTCTATGTCGTCGGGCGTAATTTCTTTATCCATGCGCGAGATATTATAGGTGCCGTGATTTGTAAAACTTTCCAGATGTTCGCCGCGCACGGCCACGTAGAGGGCCGATAAATCTTTGCCGGCCGCTTCTTCCAGGTAATTTACGGCGGCTAAAACGCCGGCGGAAGTTTCCCTTATATCGCTTACCATGCCGCCTTTGAGGCCCTCGCACGGCACGCTTTTGCCGGCTGTAACGCGCAAGGTATTTGTTTCGTTGTCTATTACGGCGGCAACGGCGGTTATTTTGCCGCTGCCGATGTCTAAACCTGCTATTAAATTTGTTTTGGCCATATTTGCCCGCTTTACTGATGTGGTTTTAGGTATATTTTACCATAATGGTAGAAGTTAAAGTTAACGCTATAGGGCGGCTTTATGTTTTTGCTTTGCGCGTCCTGCAAAATTTGCGCCAGCGTCTTTAGTTTTTGCGGGGCGTTTTGCCAGGGGCCCATTTCGGCAAAGGCCGGGGTTTGCAGCTCTAAGGAGAATGTTTTCTTATCCAAATCCAGTTTAAGTTTTGATATTTTGGCTTCTTTAAAGGCGGCAGCTTCTTCTATCAGTTTTACGGCTTCTTTGGGCAGCGCGTCGCCCGTTAACGGGCCGGCGGCTTCCACGGCAAGCAGGCTTGGCGCGGGCAGAGGGTCGGCGTCTTCAAATAAAACGCCCGTGCCGGCAAGATAGCGGGTTTTGCCGCCGTAAATTACCGCGGCGCGCGGCGTATGCTTTTTTATTTTTACAATAAGGTCTTTTGATATCAGGCCGCGGCGCACGCTTACTTTAGCCGCTTGCTTTAGGTGGGTTTGCAGCAGGTTTTCCAAAGTTTCGGCGTCGGCGCGGGTTAGGGCGGCGCCCTCTTCAAAGCCTATGTATTTCAGGGCTTCGTAATCGGTATCGCCGGAGCCTGATTGTATGCGGATATTTTTTATCTTCCAGCTGAATTTATTGGGCCCGCCAAGGCCCAGCAGCAAAGCGGATAATTTTATAAGCCCAAAAATAACAAGCCCGCAAAGCGCGAGCGTCAAAATTACAAGCAGTATTTTTTTGATATTACGCGCGTTTTTGCGGCGCGAGCGCACGGGCGCAAACTTTTTTTTGACGGGTTTTTTAGGTTTATACATTGCTATAATTTTACTAAATTAAAGCAAAAATATGGGCGGAAAGGGACTTGAACCCTTAAGTCCTTTCGGACATACGGTCCTGAGCCGTACGCGTCTGCCAATTCCGCCACCCGCCCATATAAAAATACGGCAAAGCGCCGTATCTATAATCTATTTTATTAAATTGTCTCATTGTTGTAAAGCCGCAAAATAAAAAACGCGCCGGTCCAGGGCGCGTTTTTTGTTTTTTAAATCACAACCTACAGCCCGGAAAGATATTCCTCCAACCGGGGCTTGATAACGCTTACTTTGGGCCCGTAGATAATCTGCACGCCGCTGCCGCTTACCAAAACGCCCAAAGCGCCGGATTCTTTTAAAATATCCTTGTTTACCAGCGCGGGGTTTTTTACGCTTAATCTAAGGCGGGTGGCGCAGCAATCAAGGTTTTCTATATTGGCTTTGCCGCCAAGGCCTTCCACTATCAAAGCCTCCTGCGCTTTTGCCTCCGCCTCCGGCGCGCCGGCGGCGGCCTGCTTGGCTTTATAATCGGCTTTGGTGTATAGTTTAACGTCGGCGGCGTCTTCCCTGCCGGGGGTTTTAAGGTTCCATTTTTTAATGGCGAACTTAAACATAAAATAGTAAACCGCAAAGTAAACTATAAACACCGGTATAAGCCGCAGCCAGCCGGTTTTGGCATTACCCTGCAAAAGGCCGTACAAAGTAAAATCAATAAGCCCGCAGGAAAACGTGGTGCCGATAGCGATATCCAAAACGTGCGTCAGCACAAAAGAGAGGCCCGCAAACACGCAGTGCACAACAAACATAACCGGCGCGATAAAGAGGAAGGTAAACTCTATCGGCTCGGTAATGCCGGTTATAAAAGACGTAAGCGCGGCCGAAAACAATAAACCGCCCGCGATTTTCTTTTTAGCGCTGTCGGCCGTCATGTACATGGCTAAAGCCGCGCCGGGCAGGCCGGCCATCATGATGGCGTATTTACCGCTCATGAACCTTGCCGCCTCCACCGAGAAATGCTGCACGTGGCGGGAGGCCAGCTCGGCAAAAAAGATATTTTGCGCGCCGTATACCATTACGCCGTCAACAACCTCCGCCCCGCCGACGCCGGTTTGCCAAAAAGGCATATAAAACACATGGTGCAGGCCGAAAGGTATTAAAATGCGCTCCATAAACCCAAAAATAAACGTGCCGAAATAGCCCGCCTTAATAACCAAAGAGCCGGTGGCCAAAATACCCATTTGCACATAAGGCCACACCACATAAGAAAGCGCGCCAACCAAAATAAACGTAAAGGTGGAAATTATCGGCACAAACCGCACGCCGCCGAAGAAAGAGAACACCACCGGCAGCTCCATCTTATAAAACCTGTTGTGCAAATAGCCCACGCCCAGGCCCACAATTATACCGCCAAAGACGCCCATTTCCAGCGTTTTAATGCCCAAAGCGGCGCCTATGGTGCCGGCGATAACGCCCTCTGCAACCACGCCGCCGACAACTTTGCCCGCAAAGGTAAGCAAAGTTTGTATCGTCATATGCATTACAATAAAAGAAAGCGCGGCCGATAAAACGGCAACGGCCTTTTCTTCTTTAGCGATACCCAGGGCCACAGCCATGGCAAATAAAAGCGGCAGGTTGGCAAAAACGGCGGTGCCCACGGCGCTCATAAGGATAAAAACGTGATTAACCCACGTGCCGGGGCCCATGAGGCCCTCAAGCCCGTATTGGGCAAGCATAGTGGGGTTAGAAAAAGAAGCGCCTATCCCCAACAAAAGCCCGGCCACGGGCAGTATGGAAATAGGGAGCAGAAAAGAGCTTCCTACTTTTTGCAATATTGTAAAGAATTTATTTTCTTTTATTTTTGCCGGCATTGGTGTTATTATCTCCTGTTGCTATGCAGCGGTAAAGTACGGCTGTCTAGATAAGTTTACTCTATTTGCCGCATATAAATCAATAACGGCGCGCGCGTAAAATTTGCTAAAATCTTTACTATGGCTAGACAGAAAGGCATTATACCCATCTCCGCCAACCGCAAGGCTTTGCACGATTATTTTATCCTCGATACCTTCGAAGCCGGCTTGGAGCTTTTGGGCAGCGAGATAAAATCCATACGCCTAAAAGAAGTTACCTTAGACGCTACCTACGTGCGCCTTGAAAACGGCCAGGCTTACCTTTTAAATATGCACGTAAAACCCTACGCCTTTAACACCCACACTTTAGTTGACGCCACGCGTACCCGCCGCCTGCTTTTAAACCGGCGCGAGCTTAATAAACTTGCGAGCGCAAGCGAGATAAAGGGCCAAACCATTGTACCCCTGGAGCTTTATATAAAAAACGGCTGGGCCAAAGTAAAGATAGCTTTAGCCAAAGGCAAGCAGCAGCACGATAAACGCGACACCCTGCGCAAAAAAGATTTATCGCGCGAGATGGAGCGCGGCTTTAAAAACAAAATAAAACTTTAGCCTTTGCCGCAATTGCTATGCCTTTTTTGTCATTGCGGGGCGCAAACGCGGCAATCTCATAAAATCCGTTTCCTATAATAGGTAACTACTCTAATGAGATTGCCGCGCCTGCGGCTCGCAATGACGGCAATAAATGTTGGGGCATTTCCTCCGCCCCCGGGACTCAAAATAAAACTTTAGGCTTGCTTGCTTTCCCGCGTTAATTATAATAAGGTGTAAGTGTTAAGCCAAAAAGGGGGTTGCATGACAAAAAAAATAAAAATTTTGCCAAACGGGCCGTACGAAATTTCCGCCGATGTGCCGCTTAAAAAAAATACTATTTTAACGGATAAAGAGGGCGTTTCCACCGCTTGGGGCGAGGGGAAAACCTACGATACGCCCAAAGATAAACCCTATCACGTCTGCCGCTGCGGGCGCAGCAAAAAAAGCCCCTTTTGCGACGGCGCCCACGCCAAAATAGGCTTTAAAGGAACCGAAACCGCCGATAACGCGCCTTATATGGAAAACGTAACCGTCTACAAAGGCCCGCACGGCACTTTGCTTGATAACGAGGCCTTGTGCGCCGTAGGCCGCTTCTGCGACCGCGCCGGCCAGGTATGGAATTTGATAGAAGAAGACAGCAAAGAATCCTTTGACACCGCCGTAGAAGAAGCCTGCAACTGCCCCGCAGGCCGCCTAACCATAGTTAAAGACGGCAAACACATAGAGCCCAAACTGCCGCAGGAAGTCGGCGCGGTGCAGGACCCGCAAAAAAACCACCGCGGCCCCCTGTGGGTAAAAGGCGGCATAGAGGTAGAAGGCGCAACCGGCGTTAAGTACGAAAAGCGCAACCGCGTGACGCTGTGCCGCTGCGGCGAATCGGGCAACATGCCTTTTTGCGACGCCAGCCACCTGATGTGCAAACATATGGAAAAGCCGGACGCGTAAGGCTATTGCTTTCTCATTGCGGGCACTTTTTTAAATGCCCGTCATTGCGAACCGCTTTTTTAATGCCCGTCATTGCGAGGAGTCGCAGGCGACGCGGCAATCTCATCAGTGCCGTTGGCCGATAATAGGTAAACGGCTTTTATGAGATTGCCGCGTCGCTACGCTCCTCGCAATGACGTCGGGAGGAAGCTTGCCTGCGGGGAATCCACTAATAACGGCGGGAGAGGGTTTGCCTGCGGCTAATCGGGCAATGACGGGGTATACGGGCCATTAGAAATTTTGCAATGACGGCGTACAAAAACCCCGCCTGTTTTAGGGCGGGGTTTTTG
>JAISVV010000009.1 GCA_031271365.1 Elusimicrobiota bacterium
CGAGATAGACCAGGAAAAGCTGCAAAAACTAAACGCCTTGTTAGACGCGGCAAAAGGCGTAACCGCCGTCTACTTCGCCGTGCAGGAAAACGGCCGCACCCACACCATAAAAACCAACAAAAAAATCCTAATCCACAACGCGCTGATAAATTTTATAGAAGACAATTTCCCCCCCGAGCCATGGGATTTTGAGTAACCTCCATCCCCCCGTCAATCCAACAACACACTCTTGGCGCAATTTTTACACCAAGTGAGGATATGTGTATGCGGTATTAAGCATGTGGTCTAGTGGTCTATATGTATGTATCTTTTGTATATACATAAAGTCATTGCGAGGGCGTCGTATAATGCGCCGTAAGGCGCATAGCCCGTGGCAATCTTCCTTTTTCTGCAGTAAGACTTTAATATGAAGATTGCCGCGTCGCTGAAGCTCCTCGCAATGACTTTATTAATTAAGACCGCGCTCGCAGAGCCGCGTCCAAGCCGTGTCCTGTTGTGTTGTATTGTGTTATGTCCTGCCGTTGCCGTCCCCATCCTGACAGGGAAGGTTTCTCGGCATTCGACGGGCGGCGTCTTCCAGACGCCCGTCGTTGCGAGGCCGCGTACCTGCGGCCGCGGCAATCCTCGTTCATATTGGTGCTGTTATTATATATATGGCCTTAAAGTCTTTGGCGGCGTCATGAGCCGAAAACCTTCCCTGCCGAAAGACTTATGTGATAGCATTCGCGCCCGTGGAAAGGGGAACTACAAAGGCAACGACTGGATTGCCGCGGGCAACGCGCTTAGCAGCGCGTTAAACGGCGCCCTCGCAATGACGGCGGGGCGGAGACGCCGCCTTAACGCGTTGCCCGAGGCTCCCCGCAATGACGGCGAGGGAGGAGGCCGCTCCATGACGGCGGGGGTGAGGGGCGGACGCCCCTCGTAAAGGGGAAAGAGAAGGGCGGCACCCCCCTCCCCCCTCGCAGCAGAAAAACAGCCCCCCGGCAATGACGCGCTTTGCATAAAAAACCGCCTTTCGGCGGTTTTTTTATTCCTCAATCTTCAGCATTGCCACAAACGCTTCCTGCGGGATATCCACCCGCCCTATGCTTTTCATACGGCTTTTGCCCTCTTTTTGTTTTTCTAAAAGTTTGCGTTTGCGCGTAATGTCGCCGCCGTAACATTTGGCGATAACGTCTTTGCGGAAAGCCGGTATAGTCTCTCGCGCGATAATTTTGCCGTCTACGCGCGCTTGTATCGCCACTTCAAACTGCTGGCGGCCGATAAGTTCTTTTAGTTTTTCGCACAAGGCGCGGCCGCGGCTTTGCGCCCTGTCTTTATGAGTGATGATAGATAAAGCGTCCACCGGCGTGCCGTGTATTAAAATTTCCATAAGCACAACGTCGGCGCTTCGGTAGAGGTCTATCTCGTAATCAAAAGAAGCGTAGCCCTTTGAGATAGACTTCAGCTTATTATAAAAATCTATCACCATCTCGGCCATAGGCATATAATAGTTAATCATCACGCGCGAGGCGCTTAAATGCTCCAGGCTGATATACACGCCGCGCTTGTCTTTTAAAAGCGTCATCACCGCGTCCATGTAAACGATGGGCGTTACTATATTTATTTTTATGGTCGGCTCTCTTATATCTATAATATCGCCGTACGGCGGGAAGTTGGCCGGATTATCTATCCATTTATACCCGTCGCCCACGTCCGCTAAAGCGTGCAGTTCCTGCGGGTGGCTTTTGCGCGCGGTAAATTTTACCTGATAAATAACGTTGGGGCTGGTGGCGATTAAAGACAGGCCGAACTCCCGCTCCAGGCGTTCTTTAACAATTTCTATGTGCAAAAGGCCCATAAACCCCAGACGAAAACCAAAACCCAAAGCCTTGGAAGTTTCGCTCTGATACGTAAAAGAAGAATCCGATAAATTAAGTTTTTCAAGCGCGGTCCGCAGGAGCGGATATTCGGTAGATTCTATCGGGAAAATGCTGGCAAAAACCATGGGCTTAATTTGCTGGTAGCCGGGCAGCGGCGCGGCGGCGGGGTCGTCGGCTAGGGTGATAGTGTCGCCCACCTGCACCTGGCGTATGTCTTTAATGCCTGCCACAACATAGCCCACCTCGCCGCTGGAAATAGCCGCGCCCTTTTCCATCGTCGGCGTCATAAAGCCCACTTCTTCTATTTTGGAAGAAAAATTTGCGCCCAAAAGTTTTAAAGTCTGCCCCGCTTTTATTTTGCCGTCAATCATGCGCACGTAAATAATAACGCCGCGGAAAGGGTCATAAAACGAGTCAAAAATAAGGCCCCGCGCTTTGCCGGCCGGGCTGCCCTGCGGCTGCGGGATATCGTCTATAATGCGCTGCAAAAGTTTATCTACGCCCGCGCCGGTTTTAGCGCTTACGCGCTCGGCGGATATGGGGTCTTTAAGCACTTCCCAAATTTGCTCTTCCGCGATATCGGCGTCCGATTGGCTAAGGTCAACCTTATTCATAACGGGGATAACTTTAAGCCCCAGGCTTTGCGCCAAATGCGCGTGAGCCACGGTTTGCGCCTCTACGCCCTGGCTGGCGTCTACAAGCAATAAAACGCCCTCGCACGCGCGCAGACTGCGGGCCACCTCGTAGGAAAAATCTACGTGGCCGGGCGTGTCGATGAGGTTTAAAATATAATCTTTATATTTAAGGCGCACGGCTTTGGCTTTGATTGTAATGCCGCGCTCGCGCTCCAGCTCCATGCCGTCTAAAAGCTGGGCCTGCATTTTGCGTTTGGGCACTGCGCCGGTGTCTTCCAGTATTCTGTCGGAGAGAGTGGTTTTGCCGTGGTCTATGTGCGCTACGATAGAAAAGTTGCGAATCTTTTTCATTGCCTATATTTTATCAAATATGGGGCTCTTGCGCGGGGGAGAGCGTTTCTTTAAGCTTTTTTATTTCCTGCGAAGCGGTTAAAAGTATGGCAGCCTGCGCCAGGTTGGAGCAGTCTTTAAAATTTAATTTGCGCAGCGTATTTTTAATACGTAAAAACATCCCCGGCGAAACGGAAAGTATCCCTATCCCCAGGCCGACTAAAAAGGGCACCAGGTCCGGCTCGGAGGCCATCTCCCCGCAGAGGCTTACCTCTTTGCCTTTCTTGCGCGCGGCCTGCACAATAAGGTTTATCGTGCGCAAAACGGCCGGGTGGTAAGGGTCGTAGAGGTCGGCGACTTCCTGGTTGCCGCGGTCCACGGCTAAAATGTACTGGATTAAATCATTGGTGCCAAGGGAGATAAAATCTACCTCCGGCAAAATGCCGTCCATAACCAGCGCGGCCGAGGGCACCTCTATCATAACGCCCAGCAAAATAGGCCGCTTCGGAGAGATACCCTGCGCCGTAAACTCGCTTAAAAGGGATTTTAAAACTTTTTTTACCGCAATAACTTCGCCTGCGCAGGAAACCATGGGAATCATTATCTTTATCTGGCAGTCTTCCTCCGCGCTTGCGCGGATAATGGCGCGCAGCTGCGCGCGCATTAAACCCGGATATTTTAAAAATAATCTTATGCCCCGCAGGCCCATAAAGGGGTTCTCTTCCGGCTCGCGGCGGCCAAGGCCCAAATCGGCTATTTTATCGCCACCCAAATCGGCAAGGCGTATGGTAACGGGGCGCCCCTCAAAACGCTGC
>JAISVV010000047.1 GCA_031271365.1 Elusimicrobiota bacterium
TAATCCTCTGCGTATACGCCGGCGAAATAAAAAGCGCCGCAAGCCCGCAAACAAGCCCCGCGCAAAACCCCCAAAACCACGCCGGAGGGCGGCGGCGCTTCAGTAGATATAAAAACCAAAATAAAATACAAATTACCGGGGCAAGGGGGCCGATATTTTCGTTAATCATGCCTATAAAAAACCCAAAAAACACGCCGCCCACGCGCAAAACCGGGGTATCCTTAACGCCCAAAGCATAAGTTTTGCGCAGCAAAAATAAAAACCACATAAAAGCCAGCATAAGCCAGCTGTAATTACACGCGCCGGAAACCCAAAAAATAGTTTGGTCCGGCGCTGCGGCGGCAAAAACGCAAAGAAAGCAAATTAATACAAAAACCGGCAAATCTTTATCATCGCTAAAATCAGGCCGGCGCACAAAAACCACGCGGAAAACCGCCCCGGCCAAAGCCAGCTGCGCCAGCGGGTTTAGCGCTACAAAAAACCACCGGCCTGTAAAAAGCGTAATATTGGAAAGCAACGTGCCTATGCGCGGAGTTACGGTAAGGTAAGAATAAAAAATATTTTGCAGGTTAAACGCGGCGGGGAAATACTCGTCGCCGGATAAAGGATATAAAAAACTAAGCAGCATTATAAAGCCGCCGTAGATAAATAAACAAAGCCCCCAGCGCGGCGTTACGCGGCGCATGGTTATTTGGCAAACTCGGCGGTAAATTCTACCTCGCTGGAATCTTTGTCCTTCGCCAGGGCTTTTATAGTGTAGCCGTCGGCCGCCACGCCGATGCGAAAGCCGCGCCGCCTAAAATGCAGCTGCAAATCGCGCTGGAAGTGCACCGGGTCGCCGCTTATAAGGGCAAGGCGGTTTAAATCCGGCGTGTAGTAGCCAAAAGTTTCTTTATGCAAATTTTCCAAAAAGGCAATGCGCTCAAGCTGCTTGTTGGCTAAATCTATCCTTCTGGTTGCAACCGCGCCGGGCATTATAAAAAATATGGCATAGACGTAAAAAAAGCAAAGCCCTATAAGCAGCGTGCCCAGGGCGGATATCACCACGCTCTCCGCGGCGCTTTTTTCGCGCGTTGATATAACCTCGCTGCCGGCCATTAAATCCGCCAGCGCAAGGCGGCGGCTGTTTAAAACGGCAAAAGCAAAACCCAAAAAAAACGTGCCCATTGAAAGCAAATACCCAACGCCGCGCAGCGCCGCTTTTAAAAAGCCCAAAGGCTCCGCCGTGCCGCGTTTTACCACTTTTAAACCCAAAAGGTATTTGCCCAGCGTCCTGCGCCCGCCGCTTGCAAAAACGGCGGAATATGAAACAAAAAGAACCGCCGGCAAAAACCCCAAAACGCTCAGCTGCGCTGCCGAGGGGTACCAATTGCCAAAACGCATCAGTATAAAATACGGCCAAACGCAGAGGGTAACTATCAAAAGCCAGTCAATGATAAAGGCTATGGCGCGCTCAAAGACGGACGCCGGCTGCGCTTCCTCCTGCAGCGGGGCGGAGGCTGCGTTTAAAAATTGGTCCATAAAGTTTTACCTCCCGTAATTACGTCAAGGTTATATACTATTATAACAAGTTTTATGCTAAAATTTGCGTATATAAACGCTTCCGTAAAGGATAATTTAAGGATAATTAATGGCAAAGATAAATACAAAAAAAGTGCCGCTTTTAGCGCAAGTTATAGCGGCTATAATTTTGGGCATTCTTCTGGGCGGGGTTTGCCCGGTGTGGCTAACGCGGGTTTTTGCCACTTTTAACGGCCTCTTCAGCAACTTTTTGGGCTTTATTATACCCGTGCTTATTTTGGGCTTAATCGCCCCCGGCATAGCGGATTTGGGCAAAACCGCCGGCAAAATGCTTTTAATAACGGTTATTTTGGCGTACGGCTTTACGCTGTTTTCCGGCTTTTTTACCTATTTAGTGGCGGGCCTAAGTTTTGACTATCTGCTTGCCGGGGCGGATTTTTTCGGCCGCGGCGCGGCGCAGGCCGCGGCAAACGCAAAGGCGTATTTTAGCGTCGCCATGCCGCCTTTAATGGACGTCATGACCGCGCTTATTTTAGGCTTTCTCATCGGCCTGGGCACGGCGGTAACCGGCGGCAAAAACATAAAAACTTTTATGGAAGAATTGCGCTCTATAATCTACGCGGTAATAAACAAGGTGATAATACCGCTTATCCCGCTTTACATCTTCGGCATTTTTTTGGATATGACGGCGGCGGGGCAGGTGGCCTCCATACTGGCGGTGTTTTTAAAAATAATTATTTTGATTTTCTTTATAACAATTGTAATGCTGCTTATACAATTTTCCATAGCAGGCGCCGCGGCGCGCAAAAACCCGTTTAAAATGCTTAAAAATATGCTGCCCGCGTATTTTACCGCGCTGGGCACGCAGTCTTCCGCCGCCACGATACCGGTTACGCTGGAGCAAACCCTAACCAACGGCGTGCGGCGCGACGTGGCCGATTTTGTTGTGCCTTTATGCGCCACCATACACCTATCGGGCAGCACAATGAAGATTGTCGCCTGCTCTTTGGCAATAATGTTTGTAAGCGGCATGCCGGTGCATTTTGGCGCGTACAGCGGTTTTATCTTTATGCTTGGCATAACCATGGTAGCCGCGCCGGGCGTGCCGGGCGGGGCGATTATGGCCGCTGTCGGCATACTGCAAAGCATGCTGGGCTTTGACGAGCAGGCCATAGGCCTTATGATAGCTTTATACATAGCGATGGATTCTTTCGGCACCGCGTGCAACGTAACCGGCGACGGGGCCATCGCGGTTATTATAAACAAGATTTATAAAGGCGCGCACACTTAAACGCCTTATTTTGCTAAAATATAAATATGGATTTAGGGGCTGGTAGCTCAATTGGTCAGAGCGTCCGCCTTACACGCGGAAGGTTGTAGGTTCAAGTCCTATCCGGCCCAAATTATCAAAGCCCCCGAAAGGGGGCTTTACTTTTTTGTTTATACTACCGGCGTTTCGTTGCGTACAAGGCGGGGGCGTTTGCCTTCAAAGGCAAAGCCTTTTTTTATGTCCAGTTTATAGTAGGTTGAAAGGGTTTGCCTGTCCAGGGCGGCGTCGTTAAAGAGTATGGTTAGGTTTTCGCTCGGGCCCTGCAGGACGTAATAAGCCGGCAGATACACCGGGCGCGCAGGCGTTTTAAACGCCGTCTTTATTATTTCGGCGCGCCGCGCGCTTTGCGCATAAAGCGAAATATACGGCGCAACAAAGGCGTGCGCCCATAAAACAAAAGCAAAAACGCTTAAGTAAAACGCGTATTTAAACGCTTTAAAATTGTAAAGCCGCCCAAACGTTTTAAGCGTAAATAAAAAGCCGATAACCCAAAACGCCGTGGGCGGATAAAAGGCGCGCGCCGGCGCAAAAGGCACATAAAACAATGCAGCCGCCGCCAAAAAGCCGCTAAAGAGAAAAAATAAACCCAGCCAAAACTCGCGCAGTTTAATTATTGCCTTAAACTTATCCGCCGCCGCAAGGGCCAATATCAGCGCGCTTAAGGGCGCCAAGGCCAAATTGGCCGCCATTGCCCGGTTAATATAGGCAAGGTTGATAAATATTTTTACGCGTATCGGGCTTGCCGCCGCGGCCGCCATTATCGGCGTAAGCGCCAGCCTGCTTTTATACGCCGGCGAGGCCGCCATAAGCGCAAGCCCGGCGCAAAGGCCGCAAAACATAAAATAAAACCAAACCGGCAGCTTGCGCTTTTGCAGGATAAAAAGCAGCGCAAAAAGCAATGCGGCGCCAAAGCCCACGGGGGCAAGATTTTCATTAAGCATACCGATAAACGCGCCAAAAAAGAACATCAACACGCGCGCGCGGCGGCCGTCTTTAAACAGCGCTTTGCCCTCATACAGCGCACTTAAAACCACTAAAAAAAACATAAAAGCGGCCATAAGCCAGCTGTAGTGGCACGCGCCGTTAACCCAAAACAAAGTTTGGTTTGGCATGCTTACGGCAAAAACGCACAAGAAGCAAATAAGCAGAAAGGGGGGTAAATCCGGCGTGGTTTTAAAATCGGGGAATCTTTGAAAAACAAGCCTAAAAATCAATACCGCCGCCGCGCTTTGTACTAACGGGTTTAAAAATACAAACGCCCGGGCGCCCGGGCCGCGCGCCGCTATGGCCAGCAGCGAGCCAGCGCGCGGGGTAATGTTCAGATAAGCGTCAAAATAAGAGGAAAGCGACGGGCTGAAGTCCAAAAACTCGTCGGAACTCCACGGGTAAAGCCAGGACAGCCACGCCAAAAACAAAGCGTATGCGCCAAAAGCCAAAACCCATAAAACGGCGTTTGTGTTTAACTTCATTGTTTAACGCAGGTTTATAATTCGTTAAGATATAAAACGGCTTCCATGCCGGCTTTTGCGCCCGCGCCGGCGGCTATTATGGCCTGGTTGTGCAGTTCGTCGGCGCAGTCGCCGGCGGCAAAGACGCCGGGCACATTGGTTTGCATGCGCCTGTTAACCGCAACGTGGCCGCTGTGCAGCAGTTTAACTTCGGTATGCTTTAAAAACTCCGTCTGCGGCGCCGTGCCGATTGAAACAAAAACCCCGCTTAAAGGCAGCTCTTTAACCTCGCCGGTGGCGGTGTTGGTTACCACGACGGCGTTTACGCCGTCGTGCGTGCCCTTAACCTCCTGCACGACGTAAGGCACAACCATTTCTATGCGCGCGTTGGCGCGGGCTTTATCCAAAGTTATTTTATGCGCCCTAAAGCCTTCGCGGCGGTGGATAAGATATACTTTGCTGCAAAAGTTGGTTAAAAACAAGGCTTCTTCTATGGCGGTATTGCCGCCGCCTACTACGCAAACTTCTTTGTTTTTGTAAAAGTACCCGTCGCACGTAGCGCAGGTGGAAACGCCTTTGCCTATAAACTGCTTTTCGCTCGGTATTCCCAGCCACGAGGCATAAGAACCCGTCGCCACAATAATGCAGCGCGCGTGCAGGTGTTCGCCGCTTTGCAGCTCAACCAAAAACGGGTGTTTTTTATCGTGTATTTTAACCGCGACGCCGTTGTGGATATGCACGCCCAGGCGTTTGCATTGTTTATGCATTTTGTCCATAACTTCAAAGCCCGAAAGCGGCTCCGCAAAACCCGGGAAGTTTTCTATATCATTAGTCTTAACCAGTTGCCCGCCGTGTTCTTTGCCCCCTAAAACCATGGTTTTAAAGCCCGCTCTTGCGCCGTAAATGCCCGCCGTGC
>JAISVV010000106.1 GCA_031271365.1 Elusimicrobiota bacterium
TCCTCTCTTTTGATGGGCGGGTTAGGGCGAATGTAAGCCTTTCCACCCTACGCGCGTAATATTTTATATAATAGCCATATAGCGCCGCCTGCTGTAATGCGGCGCAAAATATTAATGTCCGGAGCAAAAAAGCAAAATGGAACAAGCAACTTTACAAAAAACGCCGCTTTACGACGCCTGCGTCAAAGCCGGCGGCAAAATGGTGGACTTCCACGGGTGGGATTTGCCCATACAATTTGAAGGCATTATAGCCGAGCACAAAGCCGTGCGCGAAAGCGCGGGTTTTTTTGACGTTTCCCACATGGGCGAAATTTGGTTTGAAGGCCCCGACGCGCATAAACTGCTGCAAACCATCGCCACAAACAATTTTAAAAACGTACCCGGCGCGGGCGCCTATTCGCACGTATTAACCGAGCAGGGCGGGATTATAGACGATATCATCGCCTTCTGCCTCACGCCGGAAAAGTTCCTACTTGTAGTAAACTCCGCCAATAAAGATAAAGATTTCGCGTGGTTCCAAAAGCAGGCCAAAGGCTTCAACGTAAAAGTTACCGACGCTTCGGCCGATTACGCCATGCTCGCCCTGCAAGGCCCCAAAGCCCTGGGCATTTTAGAGCAGCTTGACGCAAATATCAAAGAACTCCCGCGCTTTAATATCAAGGCCGCGCAAATCTTCGGCGCGGACGTCTATATCACCCGCACCGGCTACACCGGCGAAGACGGCGTGGAAATTATGGGCTCGGGCGAGACTATTAACAAACTTTTTGCCTGGGCGCTGCAAAACGGCTTTAAGCCCTGCGGCCTTGGCTCGCGCGACGTCCTGCGCCTGGAAGCGGGCTACCTTTTGGCCGGCAACGACGTAGACGAAACCCACACCCCCTACGAAGCAGGCTACGGCTGGGTGGTAAAACTTAAAAAAGACGTCGATTTTATCGGCAAACCCGCCATGGTAAAACAAAAAGAAGAAGGCCCCAAAGTAACCTTGCGCGGTTTTAAAATCACCGGCGGCGTAGCGCGCGAAGGCGCGGCCGTTTTTGACAAAGACGGCAAAGAAATCGGCAAGCTGACAAGCGCCACTTTCTCGCCGCTGTTTAAAGCGATAGCCGCCGGATACGCCCCCGCCGGCCTCGGCGAAGGCGCCGAAGTTTTTGTAGACGTCCGCGGCCGCAAAGTACAAGCCGTAGCAGTAAAACTGCCGTTTTATAAGGTTTTATAAAGCCTGCCTCCCCGTCACTCCGGGGAGCAGAAGGCGACGCGGCAATCCGGTCGTTGCCGTCAAAATTTAAAAACAAAAGAGAGGTAAAAAAATGTACAAACAGGAAGAAGCTAAATTTGCGCCCTCGCACGAATGGGCCTTTGCGGAAGGCGACGCAGCCGTAGTCGGCATAAGCGACCACGCCCAGCACGAGATAAGCGATATAGTCTTTGTAGAACTGCCCAAAGTAGGCGATAAAGTAGAAGCCGGCAAACGCGCCGCCGTGATAGAATCGGTTAAAAGCGCGTCGGATTTATACGCGCCCGTCACCGGCGAAATTATAGCCGTAAACGAAGCCGTGGTAAGCGACCCTGCTTTAGTCAACAAAGCCCCGCACGCCGAAGGCTGGATGTTTAAAATAAAAATGTCCAACCCCGCCGAGCTGGAAAAGTTGCTGTCCTTCGAAGACTATAAAAAAACGCTGTAATTGACACAGGCCGTCATTGCAAGGAGCCGAAGGCGACGCGACAATCCAGTCGTTCGCGCGCGCTCTTTGCAATGACAACCTAAAAAAGAGGCAAAAAATGTTTATCTCCAATACCGAAAAAGACCGGCAGGAAATGCTGGCAAAAATAGGCGCAAACAAAATAGAAGATTTGTTTAAAGACATCGCGCCAGAAGCGTTAAACCCCAAATTTGATTTACCCGCCGCCCTGACCGAAGCCGCCCTTATGCGCGAGGTTAAGGCAACCGCCGCCAAAAACAAACCGCTTTCCAACTTTGCCGGCGCGGGCATATACGAGCATTTTATCCCAAGCGCGATTAACGCCATAAGCTCGCGCGGCGAGTTTTTAACGGCCTACACGCCCTACCAGGCCGAAGCCAGCCAAGGCACCCTGCAATGTATTTACGAATACCAAAGCTGCATTTGCGCTTTATTTGATATGGACGCGTCCAACGCCTCGCATTACGACGGCGCCACCGCCTTGGCCGAGGCCGTAAACGCCGCTGCAAAAATAAAAGGCAAAAACAAAATATTAATCACGCCCGCCTTAAACCCGCAGTATGTTAAAGTGTTAAACACGTATTTCTCCCACGGCTCGCCGGTTAAGTTTGAATACGTCAACCTAAAAGAAGGCGTTACCGATTTGGAAGATTTAAAAACCAAATTAACGGCCGATGTGGCCGCCTTTGTGCTGCCCAACCCCAACTTTTTAGGCTGCATAGAAGACGGCGACGCCGTCGGCGCGGCGGTTAAAGCCGCCGGCGCGCTGCTGATTGCCGCCGTCAACCCGCTAAGCCTGGGCGTGCTAAAAACCCCCGGCAGCTACGGCGCGGATTTTGCCGTTGCGGAAGGCCAAAACCTCGGCAACGCCATGAACTTCGGCGGGCCCGGCCTTGGCATTTTTACCTGCAAAAAAGATTATGTAAGGTTTATCCCCGGCAGAATTGTGGGCATAGCCAAAGACGCCGCCGGCAAGCGCGCCTTTGTGCTTACGCTGCAGGCGCGCGAGCAGCATATCCGCCGGGAAAGGGCGGCCTCCAACATCTGCTCCAACCAGGCTTTGTGCGCGCTTAACGCGGTTATTTACTTAACGCTTTTGGGCCCCGCCGGCATAAAAGAAGTGGCCGAGGTTAACCTTGAAACCGCCCATAATCTTGCAGAGCAAATTACAAAAGTGGACGGCTGCTCCCTGGCCTTCAAAGCCCCGTTTTTCAACGAGTTTATAATCAAATGCCCCGCGCCGGCGGCAAAAGTAATTAAAG
>JAISVV010000128.1 GCA_031271365.1 Elusimicrobiota bacterium
CCGGTTAAATACAGCGTGCTGCCGGATATTTTAAGGCGCGCACAGCTTGTTTCCGCCAATGCGCTGATGGAGGCGGGGCGCTACCTCGCCATACTTTTAGGCACCTTGCTGGGCACGGCTTTGGCTGCCAGCGCGCGTTTTGGCACGGCGTCGGTTTTTTATACTTTGTTTTTTGTCTCGCTTTTCGGGTTTTTGGTAACGCTGCTTTTTGATAAACAACAACCGGCCGCGCCAAAGGCTAAAATTAACGCCAATGTTATAAAAAGCACGGCGCATATTTTAAAGAAGGTTTACAGCTCGCGCAAAGCGTTTTTAACCATTATGGCCATTGCGTGGTTTTGGGTTTTGGGCGCGGTGCTGCTTTCGCAGCTGCCGGAGCTTTCGGCCAACACTTTGCATGCAAACTCTAAGGTTTTTAACTATCTGCTGGCGCTTTTTGCTTTTGGCATCGGCCTGGGCGCGCTTGCCTGCCGCAAACTTTTAAAGACGGAAATTACCATCAAATACCTGCCCATAAGCGCGCTTTTAATGTCCGTTGCGCTCATAGATTTGGCTTTTGCCGTTTTATCCGCGCAGGCGCACGCGGCGGCTTTCGGCACGGTGGGGCTTAAAACTTTTGTAACCACCTTTGCGGGGCTGCGCGTATCGGCGGATTTGTTTATAATCTCTTTCTGCGCGGGGCTTTATATTGTGCCGCTTAACGCTTCCCTGCAGGCTATGGGCGTCGCGCGCGGCAGAAGCCGCCTCTTTGGCGCCAGCAACTTTATTAACGCCGTTTTGATGGCGGGCGCCAGCGCGCTTTCAAGCCTTTTATTGTGGCTTGGTTTTGGCACGCCGGTTATTATTTTGCTTTTGGCGCTTTGCAATTTGGCGGTGGCTTTGTATATCATCACGCTGCTGCCGGGTTATGTGGTGCGCTCGGTTTTATTTTTTGGTTTAAAAACATTTTATGATATCCGCGTAAAAGGGCTTGAAAATTATCAAAAAGCCGGCAAACGCGCGGTTATTGTGGCTAATAACAACTCTTTCCTGGACCCTATTTTGCTGGCCGCTTTCCTGCCCGACGATTTAACTTTTGTCGTAGACAGCACCATAGCCAAACGCTTTTGGGTGCGCCAGTTTTTGCGCTACGTTAAACATTTTGCCGTGGACCCTACCAACCCCATGGCCGTCAAAACAATAATAGAAGAAATTAAAAAAGGCACGCGCATAGTGTTATACCCCGAGGGCCGCATCTCCACCACCGGCGGCGTAATGAAGGTTTACCCCGGCCCCGCCATGATTGCCGACCGCAGCGGCGCGGACATTATCCCCATCTTTATGCAAAACACGCAGTACAGCCGTTTTGCTTATTACGGGCGCAAGCTGCGCCATTTGCCCGATGTGCCCTTTGTCATTAATATTATGGAACCCGTGCGCCTTGATTTGGCCGAAGGTTTAAAAGGTAAAGACCGCCGCTACAAAGCCGAAGATAAAGTTTACGATTTGCTTGTTGACATGAAGTTTAGAAGCGGCAACATACACGCCACGCTGTTTAGAAGCCTGCTGGAAGTGCGGGATTTTGCCGGCGGCAAAGTGCGCGCCTTAGAAGACGCCAGCCGCAAAGGTTTAACCTACCCTAAAATTATAACCGGTTCTTTTGCTTTGGGCCATCAGTTTGCCAAACTTGCCAAACGCGGCGAGGTTATCGGCGTAATGCTGCCCAATACAAATGTGTGCGCGGTTACTTTATTTGCGCTTATGGCCTACGGGCGCGTGCCGGCGATGATAAATTTTTCCTCCGGTATACGCAATATCTTGTCGGCGTGCAGGGCGGCGCAAATTAAAAAAATCATCTGCGCCAAATTATTCGTCGAAATGGCCGAGCTGCACCACGTCACGGACGCTTTAACCAAAGCCGGCGTGGAAGTGATTTACCTTGAAGACATCAGCAAAGGCATGAGCATAGCAGATAAGCTGCGCGCTTTGGGCCAAAGCCTGCTGCCTTACCGCGCTTACAAACGCGTAACCCCCAAACATAACCCCGACGAAGCCGCTATAATCCTCTTTACCAGCGGCAGCGAGGGCACGCCAAAAGGCGTTGTTTTAAGCCACACCAATATCAACGCGTGCCGCTGCCAGCTTTCCAGCATAATACAATACGGCTTGCAGGATAAGTTTTTTAACGCGCTGCCGATGTTCCACTCTTTCGGCCTGGTGTGCGGTTTGTTTATGCCGCTTTTAAGCGGCTCGGGCGTGTTTTTATACCCCTCGCCTTTGCATTATAAAATTATCCCCGAGCTTGTGTATGACAGAAACGCCACCGTCATCTTTGGCACGGATACGTTTTTAGCCGCCTACGGCAAAAGCGCGCACCCGTACGATTTTTATAATATCCGCTACGCCGCCGTCGGCGCGGAAAAACTTAAAGACGAAACCTTTAAATTATGGTCGGAGAAGTTTGGCATACGCGTTTTAGAGGCTTACGGCGCCACCGAATGCGCGCCCGGCATTGCTTTTACAACGCCCATGCACTTTAAGCGCGGCACGGTGGGGCATATCTTCCCGGGCCTGGAGCACCGCTTAGAGCCGGTGCCCGGCCTTGAAGACGGCGGCCGCCTTATCGTAAAAGGCCCCAATGTTATGCTTGGCTATCTTAAGGAGGATAAACCCGGCGTTTTGCAGCCGCCTGTTGACGGGTGGTACGACACGGGCGATATTATCTCCTTTGACGGCGAGGGCTATATCCAAATAAAAGGCCGCGTTAAACGCTTTGCCAAAATAGCCGGGGAAATGGTGTCCCTGCT
>JAISVV010000043.1 GCA_031271365.1 Elusimicrobiota bacterium
CGGCGTTTGAGCGTATAGTAAAAATAGCCAAACAAAAAACTTTGCTGGAAGTGGAGATAGAAAAAACTTTAAACGAAACAAAGCTGGGCTATTCCCGCCGCGAAGCGTTGGAGCGCCTTGCCGCGCGCACCGGCGCGCAGGATATACGTTCTTTTGTGGGGCTTATAGTGCAATCCGACGAATTGGGCACAAGTTTGGTGGATTTGCTGCGCAACTTTTCAATAGATTTACGCTTTAGAAGATTAAATAAGGCCGAAAAATTGGCGGCGCAGGCCTCTACAAAGATGTTAATACCTTTGTTTTTATTTATATTTCCGGTGGTGTTCATTATGATGCTCGCGCCGATGATTGCCGATTTTGCCAAAGGCGGTATGCCGTTTTAAGAGGATATCTATGAAAAGAATACTTGCAGCCGTTTCGCTTTTTGCCGTTACTTTAAACGCTTTTGCCGCCGCGGACGTGCAGGGCCGCCCGCTTAGAGAAACGGGCAAAGAAGCCGGCCTTATGCTGGATTTGCAAAAAATAGGTTTGGGGACAATTTCCAACGTGGAGCAAAAGAAGCAATACCTCTCCACCGTGCAGCTGGAAAAGCAGCGCATACAAAACTATACTCTCAGAATGGTGTACGAAAACGCTTACACCCTCTACCGCCGCGGCGATTATCAAAGAGCGGCGGAGCTGGCCCACGTTATTTTAAGTATAGACCCCAGCCTTACCCGGGCCCGCACGCTGGCCACCGAGGCCGAGCGCATGGCCACTTACGGCACTATCTCCGAGCAGGAAATTATAAACGCTAAATACGCGCAGGCCCAAAGTCTTTACAAGTCCGGCAGGCTGCTTAGCGCGCAGGGTAAATACGATGAGATTTTGGTATTGCGCCCCGCCGAGTCCCGCGCGCAGGACTGGGTTAGACGCATAGATAACGAAATTGCGCAGGAACACGTGCGCCGCGGCTACTACGCCTATAAAAACGGCGATTACAACGAAGCGCTTGACCAATGGTACAGCGTGCTTTTGATTAAAAAGGACGATAAAGATTTGCAGAGCAAAATCTCCGAAGTTGAAAATACCATGCGCAAAGAAGAGACGCAAAAAGTTTTAAGCAACGCTTTTACTTTGTATTCCTCCGGCAAGCTGGAGCCCGCTTACAAAGAGTTTGAGCGCGCCATGGAAATACAGCCGGGCGAGGCAAGCACGCAAAAGTACGCCATGCAGCTTAAGGAAGAAATCTCGCGGGAATATTATTTGGCGGGCAATAAGGCCTATAACTCCAAAAGATACAATACCGCCATAGCCAACTGGACCGCGGCTAAAAATTGGGGCTATAACCAAGGCGAAGTTAACCAGCGCGTAAAAGACGCCGAGCGCGCCCAGGCCCGCGCGGCCGCCGAAGCGGCCGCTAAAAAACAAGCGGCGCAGCAAGATATCGCCCAGCCGGCCGAAGGCCCCGCAGCGGGCCCCGTCGCCGGCGACGAACTGCCGCCCGTGCCTACATTGCCGCCGGGCACTCTGCCCGAGGCCGGCCCCGCGCCAAGCCCCATCGGCGGCGGCCCGGTGCCCGCAACGCCCCTTGAAGTCGGCGGCGCGGCGGTACCCATAGGCGGGGCGCAGCAGCAGGCTATTATCACGCCGGAGGCCAGGCAGGCCTCGATGGCGCGTTATTCCGCCGGCCTTGGTTTTTATAACCAGGGCGACTACGAAAAAGCAAGGGAAGAGTGGCAGGCCGCCATACAGCTTAACCCCGAAAACTCCGACGCTTCCATCGGCCTTAAGAGGATAGAAGAGCGATATACTAACAGGTAGAATATGATTAAAAAGATAAGCATACGCTGGTTTTTATGGTTTTCCCTGGTGGCGGGTTACGCTATAATTTTGGGCGCGCTTTTGTATTTCAATATGTTTAAGCTGGTGTTTGACACCAATTTACAAAACCAGATTATCTCCACCGTGCGGCACAACGCCGGCGTTTTGCTTGAAGGGCTTTTGACAAAAAGCTACCCCACGATACTGGAAAATGACGCCATAACCGGCTGGATGCGCCAGGACAGCAGGATACTTGGCGTAGTTTTCTTTAACGGCAACGGCAGCGTGCGCTGGCATAAAGACATGAGCATGATAGGCCGCGGGATAGAAAGCTACGACAAATCCGGCTACCTTGACACCGACGCCGTTTTTGAAGCCTTTGAGCAAAGGCGGCCGCGCGTTATAATGAAAGACGGCGGTAATGTGTACGAAATCGCCATACCGCTTATGGGCAAGGGCGAAAGGGTGGCCGGCGTGGTGGATTTGGACGTCTCCCGCGAGCAGGTTAAAAAGGAAATTAACGGAGCTTTACTCTCTTACCTTGCCGGCGCTTTGGCGATATTTGCCCTGATGGGGTTTGTTTTATATCTTTTTGTGATAAGAAACGTGGTTAACCCCATTGTCTATCTTACCGAGAGCATAGAAAATATTTCTACAAAAAGCTTCCAGCTGGATTTTATAGAACGCAGCGACGAAGTGGGCGCCTTGGCCAAAGCCGTGGAGCAGTTTTTAAGCAAAGTAAAAAGAGAGCTTGAGGAGCGCGAGACCATAGACAAAAGCCGCCAGCACTACGAGCAGGAATGGTGGAGCGAGGTTTTGGCCATCACCATACCCAAAGGCAGCCGCGCCATTGTCGTGGACGAAAACAATAATATAATGCACGCCAACTTTGAAGTTGCCGTAAAAAAAGACGGGCCCGTGCATCTTTTGGATATTTTTGGCGGCACCCAGCAGGAGATTGTGCATATAGTGGGCCAGGCTATGGACAACCCGGGCAAAATATTCAGGGCTAATACGGAATCCGGCGGCAGAGCGTTTGGCATTAAGACTTTGCAGCTTAACTCCAAAGGCGGCGTGGTAAGGACGGTTATCGTCTTAGAGCCGCTGGCGGCTAAAAAATAAGCTATTATGTAAGTTGCCTTAAGGGGCATTAAAGGAAAGGAGAAACTATGAGACTTGATATAAAAAATATAAGCATCAAAAGTATTGTGCTTTCGGTTTACCCGATAGTTATTTTTATTTTCTCTTTGGTGCGCGCCGGCGTTTCGGCGGAAATCGGGCTGGAGCTGAGCCTGTTTCAAATCCTGATGAGCGTGCTGCTGGTTGCTTTGGTGGAAACCGCGGCCCTGGTAATTTTAAGTTTGGTATTTGCTTTCTTCTATAACCTTTTTTGCGCTTTCGGCATGAGAGGCCTGAGAATCACCTTAGAAGACGTGGAAGAACCCGCCGCGCAGGAAAGCGAAAACGACGGAGCCCGCTAAACGGGCCGCTTTAGGTTTAAATAAATTAAAAGGAGAACGTATGAGCAATAAAAAAATAGCAGTGTTTTTTTTAACGCTTGTTTTTGCCGCCGGCGTTTGTTTTGCGCAGGCTAAAAAAACAACTAAGGCCGCAACGCCCAAGAATGTACCGGTAACGGTTATCGTGATGAATGACAGTACATTCGGCGGGCCGGACGCAAGCCTTAACCAGGGGTTGGAAAACTTTTTAGGCGTACCGCTTGAGTTTACCTATATCACCAGAGCAGACGCTTTAAAAGACCCTAAATACTCCGGCTTTAATCTGGATTATATGCCGCTGTATCTTTTAAGCCGCAACGCCGTCTCTAACGAAAAGTTCGGCGAGCATATTTCCTCCGGCTACTTACCCGCTACGGAAGATTTTATCGTCTTTGAAAAACAAACCAGGCAGGGCGTTTACGCCGGCATGGAAAAAAAGCCCAATCTTATAGAGCTTTTTGTAATGTCGCAATGCCCTTACGGCGCTATGGCCGAAGGCAAAATTATAGACGCTCAGAAACTTGGCGTTATCCCCGACAATATTAAGATTGACGTAAGGTATATAGCCAGCCCCGGCAGGACGGAGGGCGAGTTTTCCAGCCTGCACGGCTCGGCCGAGTGGGAGGAAGACGTAAGGCAGCTTATCATAAAAGATAAATACCCGAATAAATTTTGGAAATATCTTGAGATAAGAAATAAAGATTATCAAAGCAGCCGCTGGGACATTGCCGCCGAAGAAGCCGGCATTAACCCCAACATCTTCCGCAAAAATTGGAAGCGCGGCGTTGAACTGCTTAAAAAAGATATAGAATACGGCGAGAAACTTGGGGTAAGCGCGTCGCCCACGGTTATCTGGGAAGGCCAGGTGGTGACGGATTTAAACAGCCTCTCTTCTCTGCCGGGCCTCGAGGGTTTTAGCAGGGTTACCGGCGCCGCCGCACAGGCTGCCGCCGCGCCCGCAGCGCAATGCTAGTTTAAGTTTTAAGATAATTTAGCAGTTTAAACGGGGCATAGCGCTAATGGGTTATGCCCCTTTGTTTTAACGGACAGCGTAATGAAAAAAGGCCGTTTGTTTTATACAATTTTTTTGATAATACTCCTTTGCGCTTTTGCGCCAATGGCGCTTTTGGCGTACTTTGCCTTTGGCTTAAATAAAAGCGCGCTTAAAGCCGCTTTTGACGAAAGCGCGCTGCGCTATAACGGCCGCGTAAACGCGCAGATAAACGGTTTTATAGATAAAAACAAAACGCGGACGGAAACTTTTTTGGCCATGGCTTTCCCGTCCGGCCGCTTTGAGCCGCTGCCCGGCAGCGAGAGTATTTATAATTTTGTTTCCAACACGCCGGATATTGCCGGCCTGACTTTTTTTGGCCCCAACGGCGCGGTGACGGCGTATTTCGGGGCGAGGGCGTCCGTCTCGCAGGAAGGCGCGGCCCAGCTGCTGCAAAAAACTATTTTAGGGCGTCAGATAAACATAGGCGCTTTGCGCCGCAACCCCGCAAGAAAACAGCTTTACACAACCATCGCCTACCCTATGCAGGAGGGCGCGCTGCTGGCGGAATACGATATGCAGCCCCTGGAGGCCGCCCTTGAAAACGCCAGGATAGAAGGCGCGCTTACTTTACTTTTTTCCGGCGATAATTTTTTAATATATTCCTCTACCGACGCTTTGGCCCACGGCGCTACCGACGCCTACGCCGATAAAATGGCCCAGCTTGCCCCTTTGGCCGTTGCGGGCAAAGCCGCCGCGTTTCAAACAAAAGACTATATAGGCTTTTTAAGCATTAACCCCGCAACGGGCTGGTTTGTTTACACGCAGCGGCCTTACTCCGTATTAAACGGCGTTATGGCCGCCGGGGTTAAAGGCTCGCTTTTTAAGCTCGGGTTTATTTTAGTTTGCGCGTTTTTGCTGGCGTTTTTATTGGCGGCTGCGCTATCGGGTATGCTGACGCGGCCTTTGGCGGCTATGACAACCTCGGTAAAACTGATAGAGCGGGGGGAAACCCAAAACATGCCGCCGCTGCCTTTGCCCAATAACGAGATAGGCGCGCTTTCTATGGCTTTTGCAAAGATGCTTGACTCCATAAAAATAAAAATAGACGATATGGCCCAGGACAGGCATGATTTGGAAGAGCTTAACCAATCCTTAGAAGTGCGCGTGGGCAGCCGCACAAAAGAGCTTAGAACCGCTTTAAACGAAATGATTAAAAAAGAAAGGCTGGCCGCGATAGGGCAGATGGCCTCGATAGTCAGCCACGAAATTAAAAACCCGCTGGCCGTTATGGCAAACGCGGTTTATCTTATAAAAGCGCGCCTGGGCGCAAATGCCGACGTAAAAACGCTTAAAAATATCTCCGTCATAGAAGAGGAAATTAAGCAGGCCAACGGGATTATAGAGGAAATTTTGGGGTTTGCCCGCTCGCGCGAGCAGATTTTGACGCTGGTGGATTTAAACGCTTATATAAAAGAGATTTTATCCTCCTATCCCGTGCCGAAAAATATACATTTGACAACCCAGTACCAGCAAGGCGCTCTGCCTGTTAAAATAGATACCGAGGAAATGAAGCAGGCCGTGCGCAATATTATCGGCAACGCCCTGGAAGTTATGCCGCAGGGCGGGCAGCTTATTATAAAAACGCGCCGCGAAGGCATAAAGGCGCTGCTGAGCATAAGAGATACCGGCCCCGGCATACCCAAAGACGTGCAGGACAAAATATTTACGCCCTTTTTTACCACTAAAGCGCGCGGCACCGGCCTTGGGCTTGCCGTGGTTAAAAAAGCCGTTTCCAGAAATAACGCCGACATCGTTTTGCAAAGCGAAGCCATGAAAGGCACCAAGATGACCATAATCTTTAACTTACAAACAAACACAGAGGCGTTATGAGCGATTTAAAAAATGTAAAAGTGCTTGTGGTTGACGACGAAGATAATTTAAGAGAAACGCTGTGCGAACTTTTAGAAATAGAAGGCTACGACGTTTACCAGGCGGCCAGCGTAAAAGAGTGTCTGGAGCTTGCACGCAGCGAGTTTTTCAGCGTTATTTTAATGGATTATAACTTGGGCGACGGCACCGGCCTTGACGCGGTTAAAGAAATACGCAAATTTAATACCGAGTCGCAGATAATTATGATAACGGCCTACGCGTCTTTAAATACTGCAGTTAAGGCGATACACGAGTCGGTATACGATTTTTTAATAAAACCCGTGGACCTTGATTACTTAAAGCGCACCATAAAAATGGCGCTGGAAAAATCGCAGCTGGAGCAAAGCAACAAAGAGCTTTTGCAGCAGCTTAAACAGAGTAATAAAAATTTAAGCGATTTAAACAATATGAAGAGCAAGTTTTTTTCTATAGTTTCGCACGATTTATCAAACTCTATGATGGCCGTTAAAATGAGCTACGACATGCTGCGCAAAACCATAGCGGCCCCGGATGAAAACCAAAAAGTAAAAATGGGCTATATGGAGCAAAGCATAGGCCAGATATTTTTGCTTACCAAAGACCTTGTGGACTGGGCCGCCATAGAAAAAGGCAAACTGCGCCTTGAAAAAGCGCCCTTTGACCTTACCGCGCTGATAAAAGCCGGCTTTGAGATTTTTAAAGAAAAAGCGAAACTTAAAAATATCACCGCCGATTTTGAGGGGAAAGAAAGCCTTATAGTGCCGGGCGACGCCAAGCGCATAAGGCAGGTTATCTCCAACATCGCCGAAAACGCTATAAGACATACGCCGCCAAATGGCAAAATAATATTTTCCGTGATGAAAAATGACGAGAAAAATGCTAAAGTATCGATAAGGGATTCCGGCGAGGGCATAGACCCGGCCCAAACGGAACATCTGTTTGAAAGCTTTTATCAGGAGGGCCAGGGCGGCAGGCTGGGGCTCGGGCTTTCCATAGCCCGCGACATTGTTTTAAACCACGGCGGCAAAATATGGGCGCAAAGCGAAGGCAAGGGCAGGGGCGCCGTATTCAGTTTTACTTTGCCCGTTTTTAATCCAAATCAGGAGATATGATTATGGCCGTTAAAAAGAAAAATGTTAGAGTGCTTATCGCGGACGACCAAACCTTATTCAGGGAAGGCATAAAAGACGTCTTAACCGGAGAAAAGTGGATTGAGGTAGTAGGCGAAGCCGCCGACGGCGAGGAAGCCGTCGCGCTTACCAAAAAACTTAAGCCCGAAGTGGTGCTTATGGATATTAAACTGCCCAAACTTGACGGTATCGCCGCCACAAGGCAGATTAAAGCCGCCGTGCCGGAGGTTAATGTTTTAATGCTCTCGAGTTTTGAAGACGAAGCCCACGTAATGGAAGCCATTAAAGCCGGCGCTAACGGATATCTTTCTAAAATGCTGCCCGCGGCGGAGCTGGTTAACTCTATCCGCACATTTACCACCGAAGGCCTTATGATACCCCAGCAGCTTATGGGCAAACTTTTACAAGGCCTGCGTAAAATGGACGAAGGCGCGCCGAGCCAGGCTTCGCTTACCAAAACCGAGATACGGGTTTTAAATCTGTTGGGCAACGGCCTGAGCAATAAAGAACTGGCGCTGGAGCTGGGCTGCAGCGTTAAAACTATTAAAAACCATCTTAACAGCTCTTTCCATAAGCTGGACGTTACCAGCCGCACCGAAGCCGTGGTTAAAGCGATTAAGCTGGGTATAATCTCCTCGGACAGGTAAAATAATGAAACGAGCCCTGGCGTTGATAACCTCTAAACGCGGCCAGCAGACGGTTGAGTTTGTTATGATGCTCGGGCTTATAGTGTCGGTGATTTTGGCGGCTACAATCAGCTTTCACAAGGAAATCGCCGGCGGTTTTTTTACCATCATCGGCGGTATATTGGGATAAATTTTATGCTTAAAGTTTTTAATCCCGTGTTAAACAAAAGGGCGCAAATCCTGATGCCCGCGCTGCTGCTTATACCGACATTTTTGCTGGTGATATATTTATTGTTTGAAACCGCCAAACTTTCGCGCGAAAAAATACGCCATCAGTTTGCCTTAGATACCGCCGCCTTTGTGGAGCTTACCTCCGCCTCTAACTTTTTAAACGCTACGGCTTATACAAACGGCGCTTTCCCTTTTAGGTTGTTTAGGGAGAATTTTGAGGTGGAAAATAAAATTTACGAGGTAGATGAAACTGTAGAGCCGGAAGAGGGCGAACAGCCGAACAGAGAAAAAGTCAGCATCTTTGACGTCTACTACAGCGCCGGCGCTTTCCCCGGCATGTCGGACCCGATGTCAAGCCCGCGCGAAGAAGATGTTGAATGGCAGCTGCGCTACTACGGCAACAGCCGCCCCGGCTGGAATCAGGAAGAGCCCGAAATCAGGGAGGACCAAACGTACGATTTAATGTCGGCCGAGCTGGCAAAAACCCATATGGTGGGCCCGCAGCTTGATAGTGAAGCTTTGCAGCTTTATATTTTTATGTATTTCCTTTTGCATCAAATTTACGAGAACCAAAAAGCCGTCTATCTGCGCATTGTATCCGACGGGGAGTTTTTTAGAAAAGGCTACTATCTGAACGTGGGCAATTGCTCCATGAGCGAATGCGGGCGCGAGGGCGCTTTAGAGTTTCAAAAATACGTTATGCAGACAACGCCGGTTTTTATACGCAAAATAGGGTTGCCTTTCAAACACTATAGCGAAGAGGGCTCTTTATCCTATCGTGAAGTAACCAGAGTAGACTTAGACCTTGAGGAAGAAGACGTTTTAGACGGCCGGTTGTTTCAGTTTGCGTTCCTTACCAGGGAAACGCGCGATAAACTGCGCGAGCTTTACACCGGCATAGACATTAACCAGCAGTTTAAGGCGCCGTCAAACTATTTTAATATCAACCTGGCGCGTTTTAACCCGCACACGCACGTGCGCGTGGCGTTGCAGTGCACCAAAGAAGCAAATAACTGCGTGTGGCCCAACCCCACGCCAAAGTATCAGGTAAGGATATTTCCGTGAACGTATTTTTTAGACTGCCGCGCGGCAAAAAAGGCCAAGCCACCACGGAGGTGGTTTTGCTGTTTCCGATATTTTTTATACTCACTTTGTTTATAGTTAAAATTTACGGGCTTTTGGTGCTTGTGCAAAAGGCGGAGATTGCCTCCTTCTACGCCGCAAGGCGCTGGCAGCTGGAAAGCCACCGCGCGCTGCAATATTCGCAGGGGTGGGATAAAAACTTTTTACAAAAAGATATCGCCCAGCGCGTGGAGGAATACATAGGCTTTAGAAACGCTTCCCAGCGCAAATTTTTGGCCCTGCGCCGCGTTAACCTGGATATAGAGCGCACCAACGTCTGGAACGTAGTTAAACTTACCATTAACACCTACCCGCCCAGGATACCTTTTATATGTAAGTATGATAAACGCATTGTGTGCAAATACCCTTACGGCATGGCGTGTATGCGCGGGTATAATTTTTTATGCGAGTCCGGCGGCACGATAGAAGTTACCAAAAACGTAATAAACCGCGACAGGCCCGTAGGCTTTATACTGCCAAACTCCGCGATGAAGGGGCTGTAAGACGGATACCGCGCCATATCGGGTTATATCGGGTCACGGGGACCCATGCCCCTTGACAAAACGCCGCGGGGGTTGTATACTTATGCTAGGCGCACTCTAAGCGCCACAATCGCAGCTCCATGTATGAGCGCGGCCGGTAGTAATGGCCGACGGGTCAGCAGGGGCCAAAGTTTTTTTTATGCCGGTGTTTGCGCAAAATAGTTTTAGGACGTAATTTAAAAGAGGGTTAAATTTATGGCGCTTATAGTTAAAAGTTCAAAATCGGCGGCTAACGCAAGCAAGCAGGCCTATACCTGGGGGGCTTGTATACTGGTTGCCGTTTTGTTAATAACAACGGCAATCCCCATGCTTGCCGGCGGCAAAAAAAACAACCGGGATAAATACAGGGAAACTTTCTACGACCTTGCCGCCATGCCTTTTGACAGCGACGCCGGCGAAGCGCAGCTTTTAGCCTCGGCCCAATATCAGGATATAGCAAAGACGGATTTAATAAATACGCTTTTTTCCAAAAAAGACAAAGAAGAACGCCAGGCGCAGGACGCCGAATTGGGCCCCATGGCCCCGCCCGACGAAGAATATAAAGCCGTCGCAGACGAAAAGGCCCGCGCCGCCGCAGCGGCAAGGCAAAGGGCGGCATTATCCGCAAGGCCGGCCGGGCGCGCCGCGGCGCCTGCGGCAAGGCCTACTACGCCGGGCAATTTGCGCTCGGGCAGCACCATCAGCGGCGGCGGCGGCACAAGTTTATCAGGCAGCATTTGGCGCGGCGACGACAAGCCCAACCCCAAAGCCGGCAGCGGGCAGGTTAGCGCGGCGCAGATAGCGGCGCGGCTTAAAGACGGCGGGCGCGCCACCGGCTTTGCCGACGCTTACGCCCAAACCATGGCCGCGGGCCGGGCTAAAGATTTAGAGGGCGCCGCCGGCGGCGCGGTGGACGCTTTCCAAGGCGGCAAGGACGGCAAGGAAGCCGCCCCGCTTGAAACCGCGCTGAAAGGCGACGCCTTGGCCCTTGGCGAAGAAGGCCTGGGGGAAGAAGGCGTAGCCGGTCTGGACGACCTTTCCAAAGCCGCAGACAGTTTGGCTGATAAGGCTGATGATAAGGTGAATGATACAAATAGGGACATAGATAATAAGGTGGATCAATGGAATATTTGGCGTTATATATTGGAGAAAGGCGTTGATATGCTTATGGGTGCTGCCGGTAAATTAATAACCGGTGACGCAGGATGGTTTAATAAAGAAAGTGATAGTAGCGGTGGTAGCGGCGGCGGTTCTGGAGGTTAAGACTAAATTTGAAAATTTAAGTCCCATTCAGTAAAAGGAGTTAGTTATGAAAACAATACTTAATAAAATCGGCGCAATATCCAAGCCTGCCATTGTCGGCACTGCTTTGGGTTTGGCCACAATTGTCGTAGGTCTCGGTGTTTTAACCACTTTCACGGGCGGCAAAGGCGGCCCCAAAGGGTTTAGCGGCGCGGCGTTGGAACAATACTCCGGCCAGCAGGGCGGGGCGGGCGTTTCCGCGCGCGACCTTGAGGCCAGGTTAGCCCTTGCCGAACAAGTCCGCCGCGGCGACGGCGGTATGGATTCCGTTGCCAGCCTGCAGGCGGCTGCCGCAAGGGACAGAGACGCTTTAGCCTACGGCGGCTCTAACGGCGGGCGCGGCGCGGCGCAGGGCGTCGGCAGCGTTGCTGGTGCGGGGCATGAAGGCTCTTTGGATGGTATGTATGCCAGCGGGCAAGGGGTAGACGCTATCGCCGCGGGCGAAAGTTACGGCGGTGCGGGGGCGGCGGGCGCATACGCGCAAGGCGCTGCGGAGGAGCAAGGGGTCGAAGCGGTTGGTTTAGGGCAGGGTGTTATGTCCGCCGCGGCGAATGCGGGCGGCTCCGGCAATGCGCTTAGAACTTCCCAAACAATGAGCGGCAGCCAGGTAAGAAGCGGCGGCCTTGGCAGCGGCAGCACGGCTGCGGGCGGCAGCTTATATTCCGCGGGTTCTTCTAACGAGCGCGGCTCCGGCGCGGGCGTGGCTGTGCCGCAGGCCGGCGCGGCCGCTTTAAACGCGGGCGATGTAAACGCCTTTAGGGGCGGGCGCGCGGGCGCTATGGGCGGTTTTGGGGTAAGGGCTTCGGGCGACGGCAGCGGCGGCTCGGGCCAGGCGTATTCTTCCGGCTCGCTGGGCGATTTGGCCAGCGCGCACAGATATTCTTCCGGCGGTAAAGGCGCGGTATATGGCGATACTGAAAAGGGCGCGGCTTTGGCCGCCGCCGCCTTTGACGGCAGCCAGGAAAACCAGGGCATAACCATGAGCGGCGAAGGCACCGTGCAGAAACAAGCTAACCAGGCATTGCAGGATTACAGCGCCAATGATCCAAACGCCGGTAAACTGAACGCCAGCATTGGGAAAGTTAATGACCTCGGTAATCAGATATCAGAAGAGCAGGCGTTGGGCAAAGAGTATAGAAAGAAAATTGGCTGGAAAATGGCCGGCATGGCCGGCACAGCTATTGTGGCTGCCATAGCAGTAGCTGCGCTCATGAAAGCATTTAGATCTGCTCAAGCTGTCCCTTTGGCTGGGCAATACGCCGGGCTAGGGTTTTTGATTGGGGCTATTGCTGTCGCCGCTGCGGCCATTGTGGGCTTTTTCTTATTCCTGTATGCCGGAGGCGAAGGTATTTTGGATTTGGTAAAAAAACTAGACGACATGAAGTATAGCGGGGGATCTGGCGGTCTTAAGTCCCTCGCATGGGTACTTTTTGGTTTATCTACCGCCCTAGTGGGGATATCTTTTATCGTCCCTCAGATAAAACAGGCTCTTGCTGGGATAAAAAAGACGGCTGGCAGTGTAGGAGACGGCTTCTTGAAAATGATAGGCTGGACTTAAAGGATATTTATGTACAATAACGACGGCCGTGACACATTTAACGAAAACCTTCCCCGGCAACAATCTGTTGCCGGGGGCAGGGTTGCAAAATATTTTGATATCGTTTGGGTAGGCGTTTTTGGCACCTATATTTTAATCAGTCTCATCATGATGTTGTTCGTTAAAGCCCATTCTGATAGTCTTGCCAAAGCTGCGGAGGTGCAAAATGCGCTGTTTTTAGAAGAGTATACCCGCACAGTCATGGCAGAGGATACGCGCGCCCGCGCCACCACGCATCAGTTTACGCAGGAAAGCCGTATGGCGGGCACGGATTACTTAAGGCAGGCCGCCGCAGGCGAGACGCAATTGCAACTTGGCGCCGCCCAGCCCGCGCAGGAGCAGCAACCGCAGGGGCAGCAGCTTGATTACGCCGCCCAGGTAGAGGCCTACCGCAAGCAGGTTGCCGCGCAAGAAGCCGCGGACCGCGCCAAGCGGGAGCAAGCCCGCAAGCAAGAGGAGCAGCGCAAAGCCCAGCAACGCGCCGCGCAACAGCAGCAACAGGCGCAGCAGCAATCAAGGCCGCAGTTGCAGACTTCGAGCGGCGGCAGGCCGCAAAGCGCGGGTTTTAAGCCAAAGGACGTTGGCGTCGGCGCGCAGCCCGGCGGGCAAAACCGGCTGGAAACAAGAAAGGTTTTAAACAACTAATTTTAACAGAGGCCAGATTATGAAAATACTTAAAGCAACCGGGCAAATAGACTCAGGCAGAAAAACATCTTCTTTAAACAGGGGTATGTGGTCTGTCTTGGGTTTTGCCGGCCTGATGATGATGCTTGTGTTTAATGTTATCCCTGTGGCGGTGACGCAGTCCGGCCCTGCCTTAAAGAATAATGCCGCCGCGGTATGGGATGCTTTTAACTACGGGGCCTCCGGCGCAGACGGCGGTTATTGGGCCGCTTTAACGCAGGAGCAGCTGAATGCTTCTTCCGGCGGCAGGAGCATGGATTATATACTTGCCGACGATAACCTTACCGGCGGCCGTAACGCCGCCGCGGCGCAGGAGTGGGAAGGTTACCGCGCTTCGCAAAACCCCCGGGCCGGCGCGGGCGGCATTGACGCCCAAAGCGCAGAGGATACCGGGGTTTATAACCCTTCTTTTAAAGCCGCCGCGCATACCGCACAGCAAGAAGCGGCCGCGCAAGCCGCAAGGGCCCGGCAGGCGCAGCGCAATGGTTTAACTTCTTCCGCCGCAGCAGGCGGAAAGGGCGGCGGCGGCAGTTCCGGCGGCAGCAGCTTTTCAGACGGC
>JAISVV010000095.1 GCA_031271365.1 Elusimicrobiota bacterium
TTCTTATCATTATCGCGTACGTGCTTGCGCTTTTGGGCGCATTTTTGTACAAAATGCTGGCTAAAGATAAAACCCTGCCGCAGGCGGCTAACCCGCGTTCGGGCTACCCCATAAAAGGCGTGCGGCTTTACGGCTCGCCGGATTTATTTTTAAGGCTGCGCGACAATCAGGGCAATATTTTTGTAGCCACTTGCGGGCGCTGGGGCGGTATTTTGCAGGGTTTTGGCATTATCGGCGCGGCGGTGTTTTTATTTTTAAGGGCGGCTTTTATAGCGCTTAACGCGCATTTGGCTTTTAAATTGCACGCGGCGGTGGTAAATACGGTAATTTCCGTCTGCGGGCTGTTTGCTTTGGTATGCGTTTTGATAGCCGCCGCCGGTTTTTTGCTGGACCTTATCTTCCAGCGTAAAATTTTTATTTACGACAGGTCCGGCCAAATCGCGTATAAAATACTGCAAAAAGGCCTGCCTTTGTTTAAGGAAGAATATCTTGTCGCGGATGCTAAATCGGCGGTGCAGTTTAAAGTAAGCCGCAAACGCTTTACGCTGCTGCGCGCCTGGAGCGTGGCCCGCGCGGGCGGCCAAATAGCGCAAATAAAAGAAACCGGTAAAACAAAAGCCCTGCTGCGTATGGCTTTCGGCCATTTATGCGGGCTTTTGCGGGCGGATTACGCAATAGCGGGCCGCATGGACTGCAGGGGGGATATAATTTCCGGCAACAAGCTGTTTACTTACTTCCAGACGCAAATTGATAAGCCCGAGGCCATAGACAGCAATACCCTGCTTGTAACGGCGGCCCTTATCTATCTGCGCGACCGCGATAAATGGCACCCCTGGTGCAATTGATATGAAAAAAGTATTTTTATTTTCCGTGGCTTTATGCGCCGCCGCGCCCGCGTTTTCTTTTGACGCGGCCGCCCTGCGCGAAAAATTGGCCGCCGCGACCGCGGTTAAAGACGCGCAGATAAGCGTGTACGCCAAATATCTTGACGGGGAAACTATTGTCGATATTAATAAAGATTTGCGCCTTACCCCGGCCAGCACGCTTAAACTTTACACCACCGCCGCCGCTTTGGATTATCTGGGCCCGGATTTTATTTTTAAAACGCAGGTATATCTTGACGGCCGCAAAAAAGGCTCCACCTTAAAAGGCGACCTTTACGTCAAAGGCGGGGGGGACCCTTCCTTAGGTTCCCTGCTGATAGAGTGCACGCCAAGCCTTGAGCAATTGGCGCAAGGTTGGATAGAGCAGCTTAAAGCCCTTGGCGTAAAGCGCATAAAAGGCAATATTTACGCCGACAACAGCCTCTTCTCGGGCGTTTTGCTGCCGTGGAAGACTATGTTTCAAAACATTGGCAGCGCCTACGCCGCGCCCGCCGACGCTTTAAGCGCGCGCGATAACGCGTACGAGATTTATTTTGAACCTTCCGCCGGCGGCGGGGAAGCCGTTAAAGTCAGTTATATGGACCCGCAAATTAACGGCCTGCGGGTTATAAGCCGCGTGCGCTCGTTGGAAACGCCCGACGACTACAGGATATTTGTAAACCTTGTCCCCGGCCAAAACGCGGTGGAAGTGCTGGGCGATATCACCGCTTCGCCCCGCTCGCTGGAGGTGGCCGCCGCCATACCAAGCCCGGCCTTATTCTTCGCGCAGTATCTGGAGACTAAATTTAAAGAAGCGCGCGTAAAAGTAAGCGGCCAGGCGGCTTTAAAAGCGCCCGATAGCTACGAAGGCAAAGAACTGCTTATAACGCACAGCTCCCCGCCGCTGGGCGAAATTGTAAAATACACAAATAAGCGCAGCATTAATTTATACGCCGATGTGCTGCTGCGCGCTATAAGCGCGTACAAGGGCGGCCCCGGCACCGCGCAGGACGGGGTTTTAAAGATGAAAGAGTTTCTTGCCCGGCTTGAAGCGCCGGCGGATAATTTTGACGTCTATGACGGCAGCGGCCTCTCGCGCGATAATATAACGGCTTGCTCGGGCACGGTGGCGCTTTTGGAAAACGTATTAAAGCAGCCTTACGGCCGGGTATTTTACGATTCCCTGCCCATAGCCGGCGACCCTGGTGATACCGGCACTATGCGCAACCGCCTTTTGCACGGCGCAAGCGCGCATACGGCGCGCGTTAAAACCGGCTCTTTAGACCGCGTCCGCGCGCACGCCGGGTACACAAAAGACAATAGCGGCAAAGAAATAGTTTTTTGCATAGTAACCAACAATTACAACGGCCCGGCGGAAGAAACAGCCGCCCTGCATGAAGAAATTATGGACGGCCTGGCCTCCATAGGCCTGAACAAAAAACCGGGCAAAAGGCCGCCGGTAAAAAGGAAATAATTATGAGCGAACTTTACGACCTTAAATTTAAAAGCGGTTTTGCCGTTATGGCGGGCCTTGCCAATGCCGGCAAAAGCACGCTGCTCAACAAATTTGCCGGGGTGGATTTATCGCCCGTTACCCACAAACCGCAAACCACGCGGCAAAATATTATGGCCATCAGCGAGGGTGATAATTACCAAATCATTTTTGTAGATACGCCCGGCTTTTTGCACGCGGAATATAAACTGCAGCAAATAATGCTAAACTCTTTAAACCAGGCCATCACCGAAGACGCGGATTTAGTGCTTTTTATCTACGACGCCAGCGTTTCTCTCTCCAGGCATCTGCCGCTTATACAAAAAATTAAAGAACTATACTGCCCCGTGCTTTTAATAATAAATAAAACGGACCTTGTTAAAAGCGAAGACGAACTTAAAAAAATAGAAAAAGTTTTAACGCAGGAGCTGGCCGTTAAGCGCGTGTTTTTTGTAAACGCCAAAAAAGGCGAGGGCGTAAAAGAAGTGCAAAGCGCGGTTGTAGATTATATACCGCTTTGTCCGC
>JAISVV010000112.1 GCA_031271365.1 Elusimicrobiota bacterium
ATTATCCCCGCGCTGGAAGCGGGTAAAACCGTTATCTGCGAGCGTTACACCATGTCCTCCTGCGCGTATCAGGGTTATGGCCGCGGGATAGACTTAAAAATAATAGAACAGCTTAACAATATAGCCACGCGCAATTTGATACCGGATTTAAGCCTTGTCTTTTTAATGCCCGATAAGCGCTTTACCGACAGGGGCGAAAACCTGATATCCGACAGGCTTGAGCTGGAAAACGACGCCTTCCGCGCGCGTATGCGCCAAGGCTACCGCGAGCTGGCCAAAAAAACGCCCAACGCCGTTGTAATAGACGCCGATAAGGAGATACTTGATATCCACCGCGTAGTGCTGGGCGAGCTGGTGCGCCACGATATTTTAACCGGCGCGGATATCAGGGGTATATGAGTTTTAAAAGGGTTTTGGGCCAAAGCAAAGCCCTTAACACGCTGAAGGGTTTTTTGGCGGCGTCGCGCGTGCCGCGCGCTATGGTGTTTGCCGGCCCCGCGGGCGTAGGCAAAGCCGCCGCCGCGCTGGAGGTTGCCAAAACCTTAAACTGCCTTGATAAAGAGGCCAGTAAAAATTTTGACAACTGCGGCGTTTGCGTTAACTGCCGTCAAATTGACGCGCGCGCCCACCCCGACGTTATCTTTGCAGATTTTGCCTATCAGGCCGCCCTCTTGGACGAAGAGATAGAAAAGCAGCAAACAATTAAAGTAAAAACCATACGCCATTTGACGGCGGCCTCGCAGCAAAAACCCTCGCTTGCCAAGTGGAAAGTTTACATAATAGACAGCGCCGAAAAGCTGCAGGCCGAGGGCGCAAACGCCCTTTTAAAATTTTTGGAAGAGCCCGCCCCCAATACCGTTTGGATATTAATATCCGCCAAAAGGGAGGCTTTGCTGACAACTATTAAATCGCGCACGCAGCCGGTGGTTTTTGCGCCTTTAAGCGCGGATATAATTAAAGACATTTTAAAGCAAAATTACGTGGAAGACGGCGTTGCCGCGCAAGCCGCGTTTTACGCCCAGGGCTCCACGGCCAAAGCCTTTGCCGCGGCCGAGGTGCTGGGCGATTTTGCCCCCCTGCCCAAAGGCGCGGCTTTTGCGCCGCAGGCCGCCGGCGTTTTAAGCAAAACGCTGGCCGCTGCGCGGGGGCAGGCTTCGTCCGTTTTGGATATGCTGGCCGCAAGCGCGCATAAAGAATGGCAGGCCGCCGCCGACGCTAAAACCAAAGACGCGCTGGCCGCGTTTATAAGCAAATTATCTTTTTACAAAAAAGCCCTGGGGCGCAATACCTCGCCGCAGCTTATAACCGAAGCCGCCCTCATAGCCGCCGAAGAATACGAGATAAGCCTCTAAAAATAGTAAAATTATTAACAGCCTTGCCCTGGAGCAATAAAATATGACAAAAAAATTTTATATAACCACCCCTATTTATTACCTTAACGCGGCGGCGCATATCGGCCACGCCTATACCACCATTGCCACGGATATTATGGCGCGCTACAAAAAAGCCCGCGGGCAGGAGGTTTACTTTTTAACCGGCACCGACGAGCACGGCGCCAATATAGAAAAGGCCGCCAACACCGCCGGCGTTACCCCGCAAAAATGGACAGACGATATTGCCGCGCAATTTAAGGCCTTGTGGAAAGATTTGGATATACAAAACGACGACTTTATACGCACCACCGAGCCGCGCCACGAGCGCGTTGTGCAGGAGATTTTTGAAATCCTGCTTAAAAAAGGCGATATTTATAAAGGCAAATACGGCGGCAATTATTGCCTCTCGTGCGAAGCGTATATAGACGAAAGCGAACTTTTAGACGGCAAATGCTGCCCCGTGCACAAAAAGCAAACGCAGTATGTAGAGGAGGAAACTTACTTCTTCCGCTTGTCGGCCTATCAGCAAAAGCTGGCGGATTTTTATAAAGAACACCCTGCTTTTTTGAGCCCCAAATTCCGCGGGGTTGAAATTTCTAAGTTTGTAGACGGCGGGCTTAAGGATTTGTCCGTCACGCGCACAAAGGTAAAATGGGGCATACCTACGCTGTCTGACCCTAAACACACCATATACGTTTGGTTTGACGCTTTGATTAACTATATTTCCGCCGCGGGCTACGGCAAAAAACTCGGCCTTAAAGAGTACGAAAACTATCCCCTTAATTTTGACGACCTTTGGCCCGCCGACGTGCATTTTATAGGCAAAGAGATTTACCGCTTCCATGCCGTTATCTGGCCGGCGGTTTTAATGGCTTTGGGCGTTGCGCTGCCTAAAAAAGTGTTTGCCCACGGCTGGTGGACGGTGGAGGGGGAGAAAATGTCCAAATCCGTAGGTAATATTATTAATCCGCGCGACATAACCGCAAAATACGGCGTGGACGCGTTTAGATACTTTTTATTCAGGGAGGTACCCTTTGGCGGCGACGGCGATTTTTCCATAAACTCTTTTAAGCGCCGCTTTAACGCCGATTTGGCTAATGATTTGGGCAACCTTCTCTCGCGCACGCTTAACATGGCGGCAAAAAACGTCGGCGAGATACCGGCGGAGTATAACGGCGAGGCTAATTTGCTGAAAGCCGCCCGGCGCGCCGAGGAGGCCTATAACGAGCACATGGAAGAGCTGGCCTTTGATAAAGCCTTAGACTGCGCCTGGACTTTGATAGGCGATATGAATAAATATATAGACGAAACCAAACCCTGGACGCTTGCCAAAACAGACCCTGCGCGAACAAAGCAAATTTTGCTGGAGCTTATTTTTACCCTAAAGCGCGTAAATGTTTTTATAGCGCCTTTTATGCCCGCCACCGCGCTGGAAATGCAGCGGCGTTTAAAGGCCGGAGCGATAGAAAAATACGCCCCGCTGTTCCCGCGTATAGAGGGGTAAATAATAAGGCCGTCATTACGAGCCGAAGGCGCGGCAATCTCATAAGTGTTGTTGGCCTATTGCGGTAAAACAGCTTTTATGAGATTGCCGCGCCCCTGCGCTCCTTGCAATGACGACAAAAAAAGGCAATGACAGGCATATTACAAAACACTATGGAAATACTTGCCCAGATAACAGATATCTTTTTGCACCTTGACGTACATTTAAACGCTATGGCCGCTTATATGGGGCCGTGGCTTTACGCGCTTTTATTTATGGTGGTTTTTTGCGAAACCGGCCTTGTTGTAACGCCGTTTTTACCCGGCGATTCGCTGCTTTTTGCCGTGGGCGCGCTTGCGAGTATAGAAGGCTCCGTTATCTCGCTGCCGCTTATTATGGCGCTTTTATTTACAGCCGCCGTTTTGGGCGACGCCGTTAACTACGCCATAGGCAAATACATCGGCCCTAAAGTTTTCAGCAAAGAAACGGGCTTTTGGCTAAATAAAAAACACCTTATGGCCGCGCATAATTTTTACGAGAAGTACGGCGGCAAAACCATTATTTTGGCCCGCTTTATACCTATTATCCGCACGTTTGCGCCGTTTGTGGCCGGCATCGGCAAAATGTCTTACCGGCATTTTTTTATCTATAACCTGACCGGCGCGCTTGCCTGGGTTGCTTTGTTTGCTTTGGGCGGGTATTACTTCGGGTCTATGCCGGCGGTGCAAAAACACTTCCATTATATTATAGTTGCGATAATTGTGATTTCGGTTTTACCTGCCGTGTACGAGTTTGCAAAAGCCTGGCTGGAAAATAAAAAGAAATAATTCTTTATACCCGCAATGACAAAATAAAAAAGGCCTTGCAATAGCGGTATTAAAAATAATCAACCCCCGGCATAGACGGGGGTTGGTTTTTGCCTAAAGCCGCAGCAGCTATTTTTTCTTTTGTTCCAGATAACTTTTTAAGTCCGTAATATCGCCGGAGTGGAACAGCGCCTCCTGATACGATATGCGTTTTTCCAAAAACAAATCGCCCAGGCTTTGGTTCATGGTGTGCATGCCCATTTTTTGATTGGTTTGCATTACGTGCGAAAGCTGCTCTATCTTTTTATCGCGTATTATAGCGCGCGCCGCCGGCGTTGCAAGCAGCACTTCGCTGGCCAGCACGCGCCCGCCGTTTTCAGCCTGCAAAAGCTGCTGGGATATTACGGCTTCCAGCACAAAGGAAAGCTGGGCCCGGGCCTGTTCCTGCTGGTTGGAGGGGAACATATCTATAATGCGGTTGATAGTTTGTATGGCGTCGCTGGTGTGCAGCGTGCCAAAAACAAGATGGCCCGTTTCCGCGGCGTTAAGGGCTTGCTGGGTGGTTTCCAGGTCGCGCATTTCGCCTATTAAAATTACGTCGGGGTCCTGCCTTAATACATAGCGCAGGGCGGAGGCAAAATCTTTTGTATCCTGCCCCACCTCGCGCTGGTTTATAATGCTTTTTTTATGGTCGTGCACAAACTCTATGGGGTCTTCCACCGTTATTATGTGGTAGCCGAAGTTTTCGTTAATATAATTAATCATGCTTGAAAGCGTTGTGCTTTTGCCCGAGCCCGTAGGGCCCGTTACAAGCACAAGGCCTTTGTTTAAATTCATCAAATTATCCACCGCTACGGGCAGCCCCAACTGGCGGAAAGTTTTAAACTCAAAAGGTATCGCCCTTATAGCCACGCCCACGCTGCCCCTTTGGCGGAAGACGTTAACCCTCATGCGGCCCAGGGCTTTCATGGAGAAGGCAAAATCCAGCTCGTTGGTGGCTTCGAAGCGTTGTTTTTGCTCGTCGCTCATAATTGAGTAGATTAAAGACTGCACCCTTTCCGAGGTAAGCGGGTCAAAGAGGGTAGCGTAAAGGTTGCCGTCTATGCGCAGCACCGGCGGCACGCCGACCGTTAAATGCAGGTCGGAGGCGTTTTTATCTTTCATCAGCGTAAAAAGTTCGTCCATCAGCACCATATAAAGCTCCTTTTATCAAACTACGAAAGCAGATTAAGCGAAATATTGTTAAGCCCCACGATTTCGTTGTTTATAACATTAACGCGGAAGAGATAAAAAATAGGCTCTTTGCGTATTTGCGTCGCCACAAATTCCACGGTGTAAGAGTTTTCGCCCAGATAGTCGGCGGACCAGCGGGTATTGTAGCCCTGGTAAGTGCGGGTGAAATATTGCTCCATCGTGCCAAGGCTGTCTTTTAAAGCGTAACTTTTAACGGCTTGCATGGCGCGCAGCCGGTCGGCCTCATTGCCTTTTTGCACTATTGTGCCGTTTCTGTTTGTAATAGGCGCGCCGATAATTGCGAGCGTTTGGGCCGGTTCCTGCGGGGGCGGCTCGTAGGGGAAGGCCTCCTGCTCCTGCTCTGTTGCCCGGGGGGCGTTAACTTGGGCCTGCGCGGCGTCTTCCTGATCGGTAAAGAATAAGGTATAAAGCGCTACGCCCACGATAATCAGCATAACCGCCGTCAGGACAAAGATAATATTGTCTTTTTTAGGGCGCGCGTCCGCGCCGGAGTCTATGGCGCTTATTATTTTGCCGCTTGTTGTGGGCAAAATGCTTAAATTTTTCTGCACGGGTTTAATGGCGTTGGACGCTTTGGGGTTTGCGCCTTTTAGGCTATGGTCCGGCGTAAGAGTTTTTTTGGAGAGGATATCATTAAGGCTTTGCTGTTCCTGCGCGCTGAAGGGCAGCGGTTTGGCCTCTTGCTCTTCTTCGTCGTCGTAGTCCTGCGCCGCGTC
>JAISVV010000002.1 GCA_031271365.1 Elusimicrobiota bacterium
CATGAAAGAGCGCACTTTAGTTTTAATCAAACCCGACGCCATCAGCAAACGCCTAAGCGGCGTTATAATAGACCGCCTTGAGCGGCTGGGCTTAACGATAAAAGCCGCAAAAGTAGTAACTGCCACCGACGCGCTTATAAGGCGCCATTACGCGCATTTGGCGGGCGCGCCTTTCATGGACGATATTGTAGCCTTTATGCTTGGCAAATTTAACGACGTGGAAGACAGCCGCCTTTACGCCTTTGTCTTTGAAGGGCCCGGCGCCGTTGCAAAAGTGCGCGGCGAGGCCGGCGCCACCGACCCGGATAAAGCCCTGCCCCACACTATACGCGGCGCCTTCGGGCAGATAAAAGACGGGGTTATGCAAAACTGCCTGCACGCCTCGGCCGGCGCGCAAGAGGCAAAAGACGAAATTAAACTTTGGTTTGGAGATATCTAGATGAAGCGCTTTTTAACTTTTCTTATCATTTGCTTTGCCCCGGCCGCTTACGCGCAGCAGGCAGCCCAAACGCCCGCGCCGCAAAGCGCCCCCGCCCCCATAGCGGAAGAAGAAGGCTCCGTAACCATAACCACCGAAGACGGGTGGGAAATTAAAGCCATATACGCGCAAGCCCAGCCCCCAGAGGGGCAAGACGCGCCGCCGGCCGCGGGCAAAGCCGTTATCTTTTTGCACGAGCTTATGGGCGGCAAAAACGATTTTAAAAATTTGGCAAAAAAACTTAACCAATTCGGCTTTACAACTTTAGCGGTGGACTTGCGCGGCCACGGCGGCAGCGTTAATCTTGGCGAGCAAAGCGCCTTTAAAAAAACCGGCACCGACAACGAGTTTAACCAAATGACGCGCGACGTTACCGCCGCCATAGAATACCTTGCCAAAAACGGCTTTGCCGCGCCCGACGTCTTTTTAATAGGCGAAGGCCTGGGCGCAAACGTTGCCGCGCGTTCTATTATTTTTAACCCCGATATCGCAGGCCTGGCGCTTTTGACGCCAACTTTAAAATCGCGCGACGTGCTTACAATGACGGGCATTAAAGTTAACACAAAGCCCGTGTTTATAGCCGTCTCCTCCGCAGACCGCAAAAATATGATGGAGGCAAGCTTTATCCGCAATGCGGCGTTTTTGGCAAGCGGGCAGGGCAAAGTAACTTTTTTAACCGCCTACGACAGGCGCGGCGCGGCGATGGTTGAGCGTTACCTGGCGGACGATTTAATACAATGGCTAAACTACCCGCAGCTGCCCGAGGTCCTGCCCGACATACCGCCCGACGTTACCCTTACGCAGCCGCAGCCCGCCGACGCGCAGCCGCCTGCGCAACTGGCCCCGCCGTCAGTTTTATTTTAGCGCAAAATACGCGCAAAGCGGCTGCCGCGGCTGTTAAAGCGGCCTAATTAAAATACGCTTCCAACGCGAGTAAAAACTTCTTTTTATCCAACCCGCCGCCATAGCCTGTAAGGCTGCCGTTTGCGCCTATTACGCGGTGGCAGGGCACTATTATGGAGATTGGGTTTCTGTTATTAGCCATGCCGACCGCGCGCATGGCTTTGGGGTTTTTTATCATCACCGCGATATCTTTATAACTTTTTGTTTTGCCGTAGGGCACGCGCCGCAGCGCCGCCCATACTTTTTGCTGGAAAGCCGTGCCTTTTGGCGCAAGCGGCAGGGTAAACTCTTTTAGCCTGCCGTCAAAGTAGGCCTGCAGTTCTTTGTTGGCTTTTTTTAAAAGCGGCGTTTCTTTTAAAACCGCTTCGCCGGGTTTAAAGCGGCCGGCAAACTTTATATCGCTTATGCAGCCGCCCTCTTCGGTCACGGCAAGCGGGCCTGCGGGCGAGGCGTAGATAAAATAAGTTTTCATAAACTTATTATAATATATAAGTATGACAGATAAAGACAAAGGCGTAACCATCGCCCCCAGCGCGGGCTTTTGCCCGGGCGTTAAAAAAGCTATAGAATGCGTGCTTGCGCTGGAGGCGGCGGGCAAAAAGCCCGTCTACACCATAGGCCCGCTGATACACAACAAGCAGGTTACCGACGCTTTAGAGGCCAAAGGCATACGCGCTATCGATACCTTGGGCCAGGCCGAAGATAAAAGCGGCGTTTTGGTTATACGCGCGCACGGCATAACGCCCGCTTTCCAGCAGGAGGTTGCCGCCCTGGGCATGGAGGTGGTTGATTCCACCTGCCCGCTGGTTAAAAAAGTGCATAATGTTATAGACCACTACGCCAAAGAGGGCTACGACACCCTTATAGTCGGCGACGCCGGCCACGCCGAAGTTGTGGGGCTTTTAGGCTATACGCAAGGCAAAGGCCGCGTTGTTGCGGGCGTGGAAGAAGCCCAAAAACTGCCGCCCTTTGACAAAGTAAACATAGTGGCCCAAACCACCCAGAAAGAAGAAACTTTTTACGCCGTGGCCGAAATCATAAAACAAAAAGCAAAAGTTTACCGGGTTTCCAACACCATTTGCGAGCCCACCAAGCAGCGCCAAAAAGAAACCCGCGACCAGGCCAAAGAGGCCGATTTGGTTATAGTTGTAGGCGGCAAGCACAGCGCAAACACGGCGCGCCTTGCAAAACTGTGCGCGCAAATGTGTAAAATCGTAATACACGTGGAAAGCGAAACGGAAATAAACAAAGACATGGTTTTTACGCCCAAAAAGATATTTATAACGGCGGGCGCTTCTACCCCCAACTGGGTGATAGAAGACGTTGCCCGCCGCGTAAGATATTTAAGAGAGGATAAAGTATGAAAGCAAAACGAATAGGGGTTCTAACCGCCGGCGGCGACTGCCCGGGCCTTAACGCCGTAGTGCGCGGGGTAACAAAGCACGCTTTGCAAAACGGCATGGAAGTTTTGGGCTTTAAAAACGGCTTTGACGGCCTTGTTAAAAACGATTTTATGTTTTTAGACGACAGGTGCGTATCGGGCATAATAACGCGCGGGGGCACGATTTTGGGCACCAGCAATTTAGCCAACCCGTTTGCCTACACTCTGCCGCCTTTGGGCAGCCCCAAAGAGCCTAAGGATTTAACCGCCAACGTGCTTAACACTATCAAAGAAAATAAGGTTGACGCTTTGGTTGCCATCGGCGGGGACGGCACTTTGTCCATGGCGCAAAAATTTATAGAACTGGGCGTTAAAATAGTGGGCGTGCCTAAAACTATAGATAATGACTTATCCGCCACCGATTTTACTTTTGGTTTTGACTCGGCCCTAAGCGCGGCTACCGACGCGGTGGACCGCATACATACCACCGCAGAAAGCCACCACCGCATTATGATTATAGAAACAATGGGCCGCTACGCGGGCTGGATTGCGCTGCGCTCCTGTATAGCCGGCGGCGGCGATATCTGCCTGATACCGGAGATACCCTATAACGACGACGCCATAGCCAAAGCAATAGAAGACAGGCGCGCAAAAGGCAAAACTTTCAGCATTATAGTAGCGGCCGAAGGCGCCGTGAATGAAAAGGGCGAAATGGCCGTGCAGCGCACTATAGAGGGCTCCACGGACCCTGTAAGGCTTGGCGGCATAAGCGGCAAAGTGGCCGCCATGCTGGAGCAAAAACTTGGCCTTGAGTGCCGCGTGGTGGTTTTAGGCCATTTGCAGCGCGGCGGCACGCCGACGGCTTTTGACAGATGGCTTTCAACCCGTTTCGGCACGGAGGCGGTGGAGCTTATACTTAAAAATCAGTACGGCAATATGGTAGCCCTGCGCGGCGGAGACATTATAAGCGTGCCGATAAAACAAGCCGTGGCCAAATTAAAAAAAGTGGACCCGTCCGGCGAAGAAGTGCGCAGCGCGCTGGCCGTCGGCACAAGTTTTGGCTCAAATAAAATAGGGTAAACATTTTTTTAACGCCGTCATTGCGGGCCGCAGGCGCGGCAATCTCATTAGAGTAGTTACCTATTATAGGAAAACGGATTTTATGAGACTGCCACGTCGCTACGCTCCTCGCAATGACGAACTAAAGAGGACTTTATGGAAAATATTGAAAAAGGCGAAGTTATTTTTGGCGCGCACCCCGTGCGCGAGGCGCTTAAAAGCAAAAAGCGCAATGTGCTGCAGCTTTATATCACCGGCAAACACGGCGGCAAACAGCGGGAAGAAATTATCCGCCTTGCCAAAACGCGCAATGTAAAAATAAAAAGCGTGGAGCCTAAATTTTTAGACGCCATGGCCGGCCGCGGAAACAACCACCAAGGCCTGGTAGCGCGCGTGGAGCCTTTAAAGGCGGAGCGTCTTTCAAACGCCATCTACGAAGCCGCCGGCAAAAAAGACGCCCTCTGGCTTGCCATAGACGAAGTTACCGACCCGCAAAACCTGGGCTCTATGCTGCGCAGCGCGGCCTGCCTGGGCTTTAGCGTGGTGCTGCTGCCTGCAAGGCGCACGGTTGGCATTAACTCCACCGTATATAAAGTATCCAGCGGCGCGCTGGAAAATATAACCGTGGTTGAAGTGCCCAACCTAACCACCGCTATTTTAGATTTAAAAGAAGAAGGCTTTTGGATATACGGCGCGGATATGGCGGGCGATAATATCCCCAAAGTTAAATACGCCTACCCGGCGCTGCTGGTGATAGGCTCCGAGTACACCGGCCTGCGCGAGAAAACGCGCGAGCATTGCGACCAAATTGTAGCCGTGCCGCAGCAAAAAGGCGCGCTGAGCAGTTTAAACGCCGCGGCGGCCGCAGCCATAATAATGTACGATATGTACGCTAAGCTAAAGTTTAAATAAACACGCCGCAGGCAAACAAACAGCCCCGCGCAAAAAAAGCGCGGGGCCGCTTTATTTATAAAACTTTTTATTACCTGGGGGTTTGCCCGGCGGCTTGCTCCATAAGTTCCTGCGAGGCTTGCAGGAAAGCCTGCCACTCGTCGTTTGTAAGCCCGTATTTATTTATCATATATTCCGAGGTAAAATCATGCGCTTCCTGGCCGGTGGCCTGAGGGTTGTTTTTGGCATAATCGCTTTTAATAGTCGCGTATTCGGCCGCCATGGCTTTTTGCGCCTGCTCGTCGGACATCACCAAAGGGTCTATATAGGATGGCATTTCTTCCCTCCGGGCTAAATCTTCCTGCGTTTCCGGGGCGGGGCGGGCTTCTTTGGGTTTAAGCGGGTTGCCCATAATCATATATACCGACAGAATAACGGTAAATAAAATAAGCGCCGTCAGCGCGGTGCTGGTCCAGGCCGAAAAATCGTGATTATCCAGCAAATCTTTTAAAGCGAAAAATATTAAGGAAACTATAATTATAACTGCAACAAGTGTACCCATTTAAATACCTCTTTAAAGTTACCTGCCCTGCGCGCGCACGCGCGCCGGCGCGGGGGAGGAGGACATCTCCAACATCATCTCTTGCATCAGGGACATAAAGGCCGGGTCCTTACTATATTCAAGCAAAATTTTTTGTATTTGTGGGTTTTTTAGGTAGTCTTCCTCAAAACCGGGTTTTAAAATATCGGAGGGGTTTACGGCGCCCATGGCCGTTTGCATCTGCCGGCTGTATTCTTTTACCTTAGGGTCGCTTAGATATTTTTGAAGGAAGGCGGCGGCCTCTTCCCCCTCCACGTCGCGCGGGGCGGGCTGCAATATTACGGGGGGCTCTTGCTGCGTTTCGTCGTTAAAGACGGGGCGCACCATAGCGCGCGCGGCCGTTTTTGTTCCGCCGTCATACTCTATCTCGCCCAAGGCTAAAGGGGAGTTTTCGTTTAACTCGTAAGAGGGCGCGGCGGCCTGCGGCGGCTGCTCAAAGGGGTAGAAGTCTTCTTCCTGCGCGGCGGCGGTTTGCTTAACTTCTTGGCGCGATAAAAAAACCCTTGCCGCCAAAGCGGCAAAAAGCAAAATTATCCCCGCCGATAAAAAAACTTTTGCCTTTGTGTTCATTTATTTAATAATTTCTAAAAGTTCCACGTCAAAAACCAAAAGCGAGCCGGGCGGTATCAAACCGGCCTGGGAGTCGCCGTAAGCCGTCTCCGGCGGGCAGTAAAGTTTAACCTTGCTGCCGGCCCTTACGTGCGTCAGCCCCTCGCCCCAGCACGCTATAACGCCGCTTAAAGGAAACTGGGCCGGCTCGCCGCGTTTTACCGAGCTGTCAAAAACATTGCCGTCTAATAAAGCGCCCTCATAGTGCACTTTTACCATGCTGTCTTTAGAAGGCGTTTTGCCTTTGCCTTCTTTTATGGTATTTATGTATATTGTGCGCCCGCCGTCTATGGCCACGCGCCTGTTTTTGCGGTTTTTGGCTAAGGCTTGCAAAAACTGGTTTTGCTCTATTTTGCGATTTTCCAAAATTTTGCGGGAGTCTTCCTCGTACTTTTTGGCGATAAGCGGTTTGTAGACGGCCAAATCGGTTTGCGAAGCGCGGTCCAAGAGAGAATCCCTCATACCTTGCGAGACGGCCTTTAAATCGTCTTCCGTTAAAATAAGCTGCTTTTTAAGATTATCGCCCAAAAGATAGCCTAAAGAATAAAGCGTTTTATCGCTGCTCTCAAGCGCGGCGGGGGCTTCTTGCGCGGGCGGCTGCGCCTCCTGCGCAAAGGCGGGCAAAATTAAAGAAGTTATGGCGGCAAGGGTAAGTAAAAAGTTTTTCATGGCGCGTCTCCTATTTTTTGTTTACGTATTCTAAAAGTTTTTGTTTTATAACCGGCGCGCTGTTTGCGCCCACGGCCAAAAGGCTGCGCCGCTGCGCCTCTTCCGCGCGGGAGGCGCCTATGCGCTCGTACTGCGTAAAGGTGGCAAAAATGCCCTGCGTCTGCATATCTTTAAGCGCAATTACCGCGGTGCCGGTACACCAAAAAAGCCCGTCGGTCGTTTTGGAGGGATATTTATCCACGCCGGTTTTTATTTGCAGCTCCACGTCGTAGTTTGTAAGGCCTTCGCCCACGTAAAAACCCATGGAGTTTAAGGAATCTATTAAAAGCGTTTTAACTGCTTCGTCGTCAACGCCGGTTATGACGGCGTTAAATTTTATATCGTAGAAAGCTTTATTATAGGCGGCTTTAAAGGCGTAAAGCTCGTCCTCCTCGTAGGCGGAAGCGTCAAAAGCCAAAATTTTATATTCGCTGTCAAGCTGCTCGCGCTGTTTAAGCAAAGGCTCCATATCCATGGCCGCGCGCAGGCGGGAGTATTTGTCGGGGGCGGTTTCTATGCGCTGCTTTAAGGCGCCCAGTTTGCCGTCTATGGGGCCGTAGTAGGGGGCCATGGTTTCCTGCGCGCCGGCGCGCTGCAGGGCGGCCACCGCGTAATATTTGCCGGAGGCTTTATCCTTCCACCATTCCACCGCCTTTACCTGCGAGAGTATGCCCGCGCGCCGGATATCGCTGCTTTCATACGGCGGCAGGCCGTTAAAGATGGCTTTTAAATCCGCCGCGGCGGCTTCTTTGGCGGCGGCTTTTTTATCCGCGGAGGCTATTTTGGTTATATATTTACTTGCCGGGTATTTTGCCATTTTTGTGTTTAAAATATTTTTATTGCCGGCGCAGGCCGCGGCAAAAATTACCACGGCTAAAAATGTTAAAACTCTTTTCATCATAATGCTCCTTATCGGGCCGTGCGCCTGTACAAGTACGTGCGCGCGCCTTTATTAATTTGTACCTTTTCAAAGACATACTCGTCAATAGCCTGGTTTTGCGCGTTGTAAAAAGTTATCTTTATATCGTGCCGCCCGGGCGGCAAAAACAGGCTTGCCATACGTATTTCCGCCGGCAGCGTAGCCCAGGAACGCGTGTCGGCGACCTCCGTTACGTTAGAGGCCGCGCTAAAGAGCATGCCTACCAAAGCGCCAATATTTTTATCGCCGGTGGCGTTTTGCGCGGCGTTGCGGGCCTGCGCGCTTAAAATGTATTTGGTAACGGCGCGCGTTATCATGCGTATTGTGTCGGCGGCAAGTTCTTCCTTTAAAGTTTGCGCGGCGGTTGAGGCGATATCGGCCACAAGCTGGGTTTGCGCGTCCTGCTGCCCGGGCGCGGAAATTTTAGAATAAGCCACCTTGTACGGGTTAGGCTGCAGCGCAGGGAAGGAAACCGTTATAGAATTGCCAAACGCGCCGGCGTAAACGGCGTTTATAATATCCCGGTCTACGCCCTGCAAGTCGCTGTTGCCTTCTACGGCAAACCAAACGCTGTTCCACGCGAGCATAACCTGATTGGAGATTATAAACGGCGCTTTGCCGTTAAAGTGCAGGATAACGGCCTCGCCTTTTTCGTTGATATCAGGCGGCAGCGCAAAGGCGGGCGGCGCGGCGTGATACCAGCCTTTGTATTCCTCATACGCGTTATTGGCGTTTGCGCGCGCTATGCGCGCCGAGGATAAATTGCCCTCGTCTTCAAACAGCATACTGGCAAAGTATTGGACAAAAGGGTCGTCACGGTAGCCGTCTTTTTTGTGATTGCGCAGATTATCCAAATAAAATACGGCTTTGCGGGCTTCAACGGCGGCCTCTTGCGGCTGCTTTAGGCTAAGGTAATCCACCGAGCGGAAAAAATAGGTTAAAGCCTGCTCAAAATCCGGCGCGCGGTACGGCTGGGTGTTATCGTTGATAAAAAGCGTGCCCAGCGTTTTTATCACGCTTTCGGCGCTCTCGCGCTCTATTTTATCCTGCGCGGCCTGCAGCG
>JAISVV010000048.1 GCA_031271365.1 Elusimicrobiota bacterium
AAATTGCAAATTATCCTTTTACCACTTTAAACCCAAACCTTGGCATTTGCACGCATAAAGGTAAAAGTTTTGTAATGGCCGATATCCCCGGCATCATAGAGGGCGCCAGCGACGGCAAAGGTTTGGGCCATCAGTTTTTAAAACACATAGAGCGCACCCGCGTTTTACTGCACCTTACAGACCCTTTGGGCTTTGAAGATATCGACGCCGTAAAATCCGTCAAAGTTATCACGGACGAGCTTAAAAATTTCGATAAAGAACTTGCAAAAAAACCGCGCATACTCGTTGTCAATAAAGCCGATATAGAAAGCGCGAAAGACGTTTATAAAAAAATCCAAAAAAAATACCCCAAAACGCCGGTATTTTTAATGTCCGCCGCCGCCGGCGAGGGCATTGGCAAAGTTTTGGACGAAGTTATAAAAATACTTGCCCAAAACCCGGTTAAAGTTAAAAAAATTAAAGAAGCCGGCCCCGCCGTGCATACCGTTGCGCCGATGTTTACCATCAGGCGGTTAGACGAAGGCCGCGTGCAAATACTGGGCAAAAAAATAGAAGAGTTTGTAGCCATGACAAACTTTGCCCAGCCCGAAGCCGTGGAAAGATTAAAGAAAACATTTAAAAAAATCGGCTTAGAAAAAGCCTTGCTTAAAGCCGGCGTTGAAGACGGCGGCGTTGTAATAGTAAGCGGCAAAGAGTTCGAATGGAATGGCGCCTTTGACCAAGAGGTTACCAACGAGGCCGAGCGCATAGGCGGCTACAGCGTGCGCGAAAGCAAAGCCCAGCGCCTTGCCAAGCGCAAAGCGCGCCGCGAGAAAAGGGCGGGCTTGTTATGACGCTGCTTTTAAACATCTTTAAAAATTACGCCAACTTTAAAGGCCGCGTGAGCCGGCGCGAGTTTTGGCTGAGCGTCGCCGTTTTATTTTGCGCGTTGGCGGTTTTTTATATATTTTTCTCGCTGCTTGCGGCTTTATTCGGCGGGCTTGCCGGGCAAAATATTTTTAGCTATCAAAGTTTTCAGGCGCTTTCAATTATGGCCAAGTTTATAGCTTTTTTGTTTTTGACTTTCGGCTATATTTTACCGGTTTTAGCCTTGGCCGCGCGGCGGCTGCATGATATTAATTTAAGTTTCACCTGGCTGTTTTGCGGCGCGTTTTTGGGCGCCTTTGCCTTCCTTTGCGGGTTTTGGACGCTGCTTTTGGCGGTAAAAATACTTTTTATAATCCTGCTGTGCCTGCCGTCGCAAAAGACGGCCAACCGCTACGGCCCGGAGCCTAAATGAGCGTCTTTGAAGCCGGCATGTTAATTTGCTTTGGCATAAGCTGGCCGTTTGCCATTTGGCGCGTTTGGCGCGCAAAAAACGTAAAAGGCGTCAGCATAATATTTAGCGGCCTGGTATTTTTGGGGTATATTTCAGGTATGCTGCACAAATATTTTTACAGCATGGATTGGGTTTTTCTTCTCTATTTTTACAACGCCGCTTTAGTTTTTACACATATGGTTTTGTATTTTATCTACAGCCGCCGCGCGCGGGCTTGCTAGTTTTTTAAAACTTTTCTTACCAACTTTTCGGCCATGTTATTCATGGCCGTTCTTTTTTTTAGAGTGTCGTCTTGCCAGCCGGCAAGGTGCAGCGCGCCGTGGGCGGCCAGGGTAAGCATTTCAAACAACGCGCCGTTTCGGGCTTGTTTTTTGGCTTGCCCGTGGCAGATAAAAACATCGCCAAAGGGCGCAAATGCGCCGCCGTCAAAAGGGTAATTAAAGGAAATTGCGTCGGTAACATAATCGTGGCCTAAAAACTTTTTGTTTAAGGCGCGCATTTCTTTTGGGTTTAAGACGATAAGGTTAACCTCGCCCCGCCTGCGCGCAAGTTTGCCCAAAGCGGCCGATACAACGGCCTTATACTTGCCGCTTACGCGGTAGTATTTAGGCAGTTTGGTTTTGTAGAAAACGTTTATTTGCATAAAAAAGTCATTGCGAGGAGTTCCGGCGACGCGGCAATCTTCCTGTTTTGCCGTAAAGCGTAAAGCGGAAGATTGCCGCGGGCTCCGGCAGCCCTCGCAATGAGAACCTTTGGTTACAAAAATTTTGTCCTGCCGCGCGGGATAACCACTATGCCGCTTGGGTCTATGAAATAATTTTGAGAATCGGCCTCTTTATTCGCGCCGATGACGGAGCGCGGGGGCACGATGTTAAAGCGGTCTATAATGGTTTTTTTAATGCGGCAGTTTTTGCCTATTACGCAAGAGTCCATTATAATGCTGTCTTCTATCACCGCGCCTTCCATAATGGTTACATTGCTGGCTAAAATGCTGTTTTTAATTATAGTTTTCGGGTGTATTATACAGCCGTTGCTTAGCATGCTGTTTTCCAGCGTGCCGCCGATATAGGTGGTGGGCGGCGTATTGTGCACGGAAGTGTTTATCGGCCATGCGGGGTTATTGAGGTCAAAGCGCGGTTTCTCGCCCAGCAAATCCATATTTGCCTGCCAGTAGGCCTCTATGGTGCCTACGTCGCGCCAGTAGCCTTGCTCTTCGTAGCTTTTAATGCCGCGCAGTTTATCGGACGGGAAATCATAAGCAAACGTGCGATGCGATTTTAAAATGGAAGGTATAATATTTTTGCCAAAATCCAGCGAGGGTATATCGCAATATTTTTGCTGCAGTATTTTAAGCAGCACGTTTTTGTCAAAAATATAATTGCCCATTGAGGCGTAGGCAAATTTAGGGTTGCCCGGGATAGCTTTTGGCTTTGCCGGCTTTTCGTCAAAACTTATAATGCGGTTGGAATCATTAACCGCCATCACGCCGAAGGAAGAAGCCTCCTTTAACGGCACCACATTGGCCGCCACGGTTACGTCGGCTTTGTTTTTGATATGAAAGTCTATCATCTTGCCGATATCCATTCTGTAAATATGGTCCGCCCCGAAGATGACAACCAAATCCGGCATAAAATCGTTAATTAAGCTGATGTTTTGCCGCACGGAATCGGCGGTGCCTCTGTACCAAATTTCGCCAAGGCGCATTTGCGGCGGCACGACGGTTAAAAAATGGTCTTTGATTAAGCCTTTGGTATTCCAGCTTGTGCGCAAATACTCTATCAAGGACTGCGACAGATACTGCACCAAAATGTAGGAGGAAAATATATTAGAATTAACAAAATTTGAAAGCACAAAATCTATAATCCTGTACTTGCCGCCAAAGGGCACCGCGGGTTTAGAGCGCTCTTTGGTAAGCGGGAACAACCGCTCCCCTTTACCGCCGGCCATAATTATGCCTAAAACTCTCATAGCTTCTCCTTATAAAACGCGCAACGGGGGCTTGTCCCCTTGCGCATTTTTGGGTTATTTTTTATTGAGCGCTGCAAAAGCGTCGTAGGACCAGGGCAGCTTTTCTTTAAACATCTTTTCTATCGCTTCGGCATAGACGCGGATTTCGTACTGCGCGTGGCTGTCGGCGCGCAGGCGGATAAAGTTCATCAGGCTGCGGGCGTTTATCGTCCAGTAAAACTGGGTGTATTGGGCAACCGGCAAGATGCCGCGGGCCATCTCCCGCGCGACGCCGGCCGCAAGCAGCTTTTGATACGCTTCGTAAGAGGCTTCTATGCTCTCTTGGTAAATTTTGCTTAAAGCCGCGTTATCTAAATCCGAGCTTTTTAAAGAGCCTTGTTTATTATGCGTATCCTGTGTGCGGAACTCCGCGGGGAAGTAAAACTCGTCCTTAACCTCGGTATAACGCGCGCTGACTTCGTTGTAAGAAGATATGCGGTGGCGCATCCATTGGCGCGCCACAAAAATGGGGCATTTTATGTGGAACTGGAAGGTGCAGTGTTCAAACGGGCTGTGATGGTCGTGCTCCATTAAATATTTGATAAGCAGTTTATCTTTATCTTCGCCTTTGCTGACGCCGCCAAAACTTACCCGGGCCGAGTTTACAACCCGCAAATCGCTGCCCATAAAATCCACAAGTTTAACAAAACCTTTGTCTAAAACTTCTATCAAGTTGGCTTCCATAAATCTCCTAGTCGGCTTTAAAAATTGATACGGCCGTTGTCTTAGCCGCAGATGTATAAGGCACCGCTATAATGCCGGCGTAGCCGCCCAAAGAGCCTTGGGCGATATCATGCACCGCGCCTTCTATATCGGCCTGGGCTTGTTTGGCAAGGCCGGTGCCGCTCCAGCGCAAAAAGAAAATCCGCGCCGCGCCGTAAGAGCCAAAAGCGTCCGCCAGCAGGCCCAGCTTGGCATGGTTTTCAACGGCGGCCACTATAATTTCGTCTTG
>JAISVV010000110.1 GCA_031271365.1 Elusimicrobiota bacterium
ACTATAGTAGAGCTTATTGTGGTTATGGTTATAATGGCTATTCTTGCGGCCATAAGCGTGCCTTTTGTTAAAGGCTATATAAGCGACGCCGCCAACGACAGGGCTAAAACGCAGCTTTATAAAGTGTATAACGCGCGCAATAACTTTATGTCGGACCATCCGGGCCTTAATCCAAACACCGGACCCGGCTTGCCGGTCGGTTCTTTTTCAGCCGCTAGTAACAGCTGTTTTGAAACGTTGGAATCGAGGCTTGATTCTCCCGGCGTCGGCGTCCATACCCCCATTGATACAAAAGTGCTGCTATATTGTAACTATCTGGATAATAACGACCCTATGTGGAACACCAATTATATTTACTTCCCCTACCGCACCAGCACATGCTGTCAGGAAGCTTATACTGACAACGCCGCCGCCTGTATGAAAGGCGGCCAAGGCTCAAATCCGGACGCAAAATACGGCGCATCCTACTGCGCATGGATAGACAGAAACGGCACACTTAAGGAAAATGGCAATGATTAAAAACCAAAAAGGCTATACTATGCTGGAGTCTCTGATAGCTATGCTTTTGGTGGCTATTATAGCGGGCGGCGCGTTTATGGCCATGATATCGGCCGGCAACGCCATAAACCAACCCGTGGGGCGCGAGCGTGTCGTCTACGCCGTTGAAAGCGTGCTGGACGACTTGCAGTTTGCCGCCCAGTTTGATAATAGGACGACCCCCAATGCTTTTTCAACAGAGCCTGCTGTACGTGACGTCGCTGGGCTTGGAGGGGGTTTCGCTAACAACGCGGCCTCTACCTGGTTAACTAACGGTACCCATGATGCCCTTCCCTACAACGAAAATAGGACTACGCTGTGCAAGGATTTCGGCGGCACCGTAGATAATTTGTATTATAAGGTGGACGATGTATACATCGGAAAGCTGCCGCTAGATTGGATGACCCCTCCTAACGGGGCTGTGGCAAAAACTCTAAAATTAAAAAGAGTGTTTGTTAATATAAGATGCCTCTCTGAGGGAGAAATCGGTGGATAAAAAAGGTTTTACTCTGATGGAGTTGATGGTATCGCTTTTTATAAGCGGTATGGTAACCGTTGCGCTTATGGCTGTGTGGCGCACGGCTTCCGTGCAAACCGTGCAGGGGCAGCGCAGGGGGATTATTTTTAATAATATGTCCATTTTTTCGCGCGGTTTGCGTTATGATATGGACAAATCTACCGCCGTGCTTTGGCCGCGGCCGCCCAATGACGGCATAACCCTGCCGGAAAATGCAAACGGCCACTTCCTGCTTGTGGGCGCTTTTAACGCCTACGAAGACGGCAAAGGCAACCTTGTGCCCGGCCTAAGAGACACTTTTGGCACTCCTCAATATTTTTATTATTGCGTTGACCGCAAAATTTTTAATACCGGCAGCCCCGTTACCGCAAATATAAGAAGGAAAGCCGTACCCCTTACCGGGCCGGTAAAAATAGAAACGCTTTTGGAAAATACTCTTGCCAGAGCCAACCCTATGTGCGATGGCAATGTCGTGCTCAATAATGTGACGGATTTTACTTACGGCGAGATTCCAGACGAGGGCGCCACGGGCACGGCGCTGATTACCTTTACCGTTTATAAAGACTTTAAGGACGGCAGCCCGCAGATACTTATAAGGGGAAAAGAGCTTCTGCCGCTGCCGAAATAGGAATTGATATGAAAATATTAAAAAATAAAAAAGGCTCGGCCCTTTTGCAGGTGCTTGTTATCGGCGCGCTGATTGCCACGTTTTCCGTGGTTATCCTGCGCTTTAGCTTTACCCGCACCATAAACACCGTTAAAACCACGCGCTACGTAGCCGCAAAAAACTATGCCGAAGGCTGCATGGCCTGGTTTACCGCCGACGCTATGTTGCGCGAGCTTGTCGGCCGGCCCCCGGATATCAGCTGGAGCGGCGCCCCATCCAGGGGAAGGTTTACCGATTGTTCTTACAAGATAGGGGATTCCGATACGGAAAGGCCGCAGCCTATCGTGTTTGAAGAAGTTTACAGCGAGCCTAATTTCACATCCACAGAGGTGCTTTTCCCCATTTTAAAGGTAACTATAGACGTAGAAAACCCCGACTCCCTGCGTTAGGAGTTTACTATGAAGCGCGTCGTTTTTGCCGTTTTATTTTTGTTTTTGGCCGCGTTTTCTTTTGCGCAGCAGCAACCGCCGGACTGGCTGCAAAAAGCAAAAGTAGTAATGTCGCAGGAGCATACCCCGCCTTTGACGGCGCAAACCGCGCAGAACGGCAGTTCCTCGTTAACTTTGGCAAAACCTGATAAAACCGCGCAGAGAGCAGAGCCTCCCAAGCCGGCGCCAGCCGCGCCGCAGCCGGCCCCCGTTAAAGAAACGCCCGCGCCGCAGCCTAAGGCGCAGCCTGTCAACGATAATCCAAATAATGTAGACTGGGTTAAAAGTAATACTTCAAATTTTGATATCCGCTCCGAGCGGCGCAGAAGCGGCGTAATGACGCCCAACCTTGGCATGAGGTTTGAAACCGCCCACCAAATACTAAAACGTAATATCCCGTGGATGGAGGGCTCTAAAATATCGGTTTATGTTTATCAGGACAGGGCCAGCTTTTTGCGTAATGAGCGCGCCGTAGCCGCAAACTGGAGCGGGGCCTTTTATTCGCCCGATGATAACCGCATGGTTATGTACGACGAGCCCGGCCAAAACGAAGATATGATGTCCCACTTTACGCACGAACTTACCCACCTGTTTGTAGATAATTTTTTTAACCCGCCGGGCGCAAGCCATCCCCCGATGGAGCCGCCCATATGGCTAAACGAAGGCCTGGCCGTTAATATGGAAGATATCGCCAACGACGAAAAGGGCGGCGTATGGACAAATGATTTAATCGTTATAAATATTTTCAGCGAAGCCGACGCCCGCCGTTTGCAGGCTGCGGCAAAGAACCCCAACAGGCCGCAAATCGGGCGTGAGCAGGCGCGCCGTATCGCGCAGGAGCGTAATATTTTAACGGACAAAACCGTTTCGTTCAGGGATTTCGGCGCGTTCTTAAGCCAAAAATCTTATGACGAGGCCGTTAAAAATAATAATATTGATAACTGGTATTTGCAGGCTTATGCAATGGTGCGTTTTTTATTTCGCCCGGGCAATGCCAAATACCCGGAAAAGCGTATGCAGTTTGAGCAGCTTACAAAAATGTTAAACGCCTTTGAGCCCGTTAAAGACGCCGCCGGCAACAACCGGCGCGACGCGCAAGGCCGCGCCCTTATGCGCCGCTACCCTGCGCAGCAGGCTTTGCGTAAAGCCTACGGATTTAGAGATATTGCGGATTTTGAACAGAAGTTTTGGAAGTGGCTGTTAGAAATGCAGCAGCAGGAGCGCGCCAAATA
>JAISVV010000123.1 GCA_031271365.1 Elusimicrobiota bacterium
GTAATAAACTGGCCGTCGTAAATATCATTTTTAACATCAGGCGCCGTTGTGCCGTGTCATTGCGGGCCGAAGGCGCGGCAATCTCATAAAATTACCTTATGAAAACTTTTGTGTTTATATAATGACTAACGAGCATAACTCTACGCTATACGTCGGTGTAACAAGTGATTTGAAAAAGAGAATTTGGCAGCACAAAGAAAAAATCGTAAAAGGCTTTACGGAAAAATATAACATCAGCAAACTTGTGTATTACGAATTATCGGATACAGCAGAAGCAGCCATCACGCGGGAAAAACAAATCAAAGCGGGTTCCAGGCATAAAAAGATTATGTTAATAAAAACGCTCAACCCGCTTTTTGAAGATTTATATTTAAAAGTATAAGGTTTCCTGATGAGATTGCCGCGCCTTCGGCCCGCAATGACGGCACAGACCGACTTGCGCAGCGTTTAATTTTTCTTCCCGTCGGGTTTGCGTTCTTTTTTAATTTGGTCCAGCAGGCCGTTTATAAATTTACCGGAATTTTCGGTAGAGTATTTTTTGGCAAGCTCTATCGCCTCGTCTATAATGGCGGGCACGGGGGCTCTGTCGGCGCTAAAGACAATCTCGTACGTGGCCATGCGCAGTATGGCCCTGTCCACCGCCGACATACGCGGCAATGACCAATTTTTAGCCTTGCCCGCCACAATAACGTCAATATGTGCTATATTAGCATTAGTGCCGGTAACAAGGTCTTTACAGAAGGTAAAGGTGTCTTCATCGAGGTTATTAAAAAAAGTGTTGGCAAACAGCGCGCTGTCGCCGGCGGTAAGCTTGCCGGTGTCGGTAAAATAAAGCGTTTGTAAGGCGTATTCTCTGGCCAGTCTTCTTTTGCTCATATATCCCCGGTGGAATTATCGTTACCTAATTTTATCATATTAACACGCGAGGCGCTTTTGTATGTATTTTTTTGTTCTCTTTCTAATAGTAATCATTTTAGCTGCAACGGCGGTGGCTGCGGTTAACGCGCTTTTAATGCGCAAATACCGCAAGTGGGCCAAAGCCCAAGCGCAAATTGTTGATATAGAGTGGAGCAAGCGCATAGGCACGCGCGGGGTGTTTGGGGCTTTATTCCAGCCGCATATTTTTGACGTAAGCTATAAATATTCTTACAACGGGCAGGATTATACGGGCAGCACCATAATAGATTTTAAACCGCAAAACAATGCGCTTAACCTCTACATTAACCCGCAAAACCCGCAGGAAACATACGTTTACAAGTAAACTTTATGCTATAATATAAATGTCCCCAAAAAGGGGGCTATTTATTTGCAGTAAAAAGAGTTAATGAAAATAAACAATAACAAAAGCAGTAAAGATTTTTTAAGAAAGAACGAGCAAATCCGTGTTCCGCAAGTGCGCTTAGTAGGCAATGACGGAACCATGCTGGGCATTACGGACACCCGTCTGGCCCTGCAAAAAGCGCGTGAACAAGAGCTTGACCTGGTGGAAATTTCGCCAACCGCACAGCCTCCTGTAGCTAAGATATTAGATTACTCCAAATATCTTTACGAACAGGGTAAAAAAAATAAAGACGCTAAAAAGAAACAAAAAACAGTTTCCCTAAAAGAAATACGTTTTAAGTCCCGTATAGCGCCCCACGATATGGATGTGAAGATCAGGCAGATAGAAGGCTTTCTTAAAAAGAAAGACATGGTTAGGGTTTCCGTAATGTTCTACGGGCGCGAAAACCAGCACAAAGACATCGGCTTCAATATCTTAGCGGAGATGAAAGCCCGCCTGGCCGAGTTCGGCGATGTCGAGGGCGATACGCAAACGCAGGGTAACAGGGTTACCGTAACGTTTCTGCCCAAAGCTTAACAAAGAGGTAAGAATAAAGTATGCCAAAGCTTAAAAACCACAGCGGCGCGAAAAAGCGTTTTCGCGTAACCGCCACCGGTAAATATAAAAACAGAAAGGCCGGCAGGAGGCACTTACTCGCCCCTGAAAAGGCCAGCATTAAAAGAGAAAGACGGGAAGCCGGCGTCACGCAGGCCAACTCGCCGGAAGGTAAACTTTTAAAAAAGTACCTCCCCATGAAATAGCGGAGAGTTTAATTAAATGAGAATAAAATTTAGCGTCGCAAGACACGCAAGAAAGAAAAAAGTTCTTAAAAGAGCAAGCGGTTACTATGGCGATAAAAGCCGGCGCTTGCGCATGGCCACCCAGCAGGTGGACAAATCTTTAGTACACGCCTACACCGGCAGGAAAGACAAAAAAGGCAACTTCCGCTCGTTATGGATTACAAGGATTAACGCCGCCGTTAGAGAGGAAGGTTTAAACTATTCCGCCTTTATCAGCGGTTTAACCAAAGCCAATATCACGCTTAACCGCAAAATGTTAAGCGAAATGGCTATAAAAGACCCTGTGTCTTTTAAACAATTGGTTGATATAGCCAAAACGGCCGAAGCAAAATAAAATTTGCTTTAATAATTAAAAAGCCCCGTCTCAAAGGCGGGGCTTTTTAATCGGAAAGGCAGGCCTAACAACAAGTGCAATACGTATTCTGGTCTTCTTTTATTTGAAGAAGCGCCGCATAATCAAAGGTAGCCGCCGCAGCGCAACTGTTTTTGTTTTGTGAAAGATATATCCCCCCGTTTACGGCGCACAGGCATACGTCTTCGTGATTATACTGGGCTTGCGGAAACCCGCTTGCGCTGTCGCTTGCCCGATAGGTGAACTCTTTTGTCGAGGCGGCGCCCCCGTGTGAAGCTAAAGTCCCTACGTCTACGCTAAGCTCCCCTATTGCGCAGTAGTTTACGCTGCCTTTGCCCATACGGCAAAGCTGGTCCGCGCCGTCAATGGCTTTTAAAGCGGTAAGCGCCTCTGAGAAACGGCTTTTTATAACTGATTTCCGGTATTGCGGCAGCGCAACTGCCGCCAAAATACCGATAATTAAGACAACAACCAGTAATTCAATTAGTGTAAATCCTTTTTTCATAATATAACTCCTTTATATAAGGAATTCTAACATAAAATAAGTAATAATGGCGTTTTTTAATGCGCTCCTTGCTTTCAATGCGCAAAATAAGCGGTAAAATTTTGTAAGATAAAGGTATATTTGTATTTATTTTGCAGGAGCGTCTCTTATGAAACGACTTTTTCTCTTAGCTTTTGCCGTTGTGTTTGCCGCGGGCTGTTACAATTTAACCTCCTCCGGCGGGCAGAGCGCGGGCAATGTAAAAGATAAAACTTTTGCCCAACAATACGCCGAGCTCGAAAAACAGCCCGCGCAACCCACCGACCTCAGCCCCCGGGAAAGCCTGGCCCTGCTAAGCGCCGCGGAGCGTCAGCGCGAGGTGGAAATAGAATCCCAGCGCGAGCGCCGCGCCGCGCCGCCTTTAAAAGAATCCGATTACCTCTTTAACCTCCTGCCGGAAAAGAATGTCTACAGCTACGATGAGTACAATCAAGTCTGGACGGACGCTCCCAAAGAGCGCAATTATAAAGAAACAAAACGCCTTTGGACAAAACCCAAAAGGCACGCGGGCGAGATATCCGCCGCCCCGCAGGAAAGCGGCGGCGAGAGCACGGAAGAGTACGACCCTATGGAGGAATAAACTTTACCGGCAAATAAAAACCGCCTCAAAAGAGGCGGTTTTTTATATCTGTTAAACCCCCCGGCTTTACCAAGGTGTGTTTATTATTGATACAATTCTTTTACACGGCATTTTAGTTTCTTTTAAGAAGGGGTTATATCATGAAAAATAAAACAGGCTTTACCTTAATCGAACTTTTAGCGGTAGTCCTGATAATCGGCATACTGGCGGCAATCGCGCTGCCTAAATATCAAAACGCTATTGCGCGCGCTAAAGTGACGGAAGGGCTGTCTCTGATGAAAAGCATTTATACCGCCCAGCAGATATATAAACTTAATAACGGCGTTTACAGCCAAACCTTTGACGCGCTGGATATAGAATTCCCGCCGGAGATGTTTGGCTCTTACCATATTGAAGGCTCGCGGCTGATTGGTAAAAACGTTCAGATAATTATATATGACGCCGCTAATAAATACCCTACTTTTACAATGGTGCCTTATGGTGATAGAAGATGCCAAAGCGGCAGCTCTTTCTCCCCGGCAAATAATAGCTGCTGGTTATTTACTATGTATCTTAACGAAGGCGGCCGCCTTCTGTGCCGCAACGGCACGCGGGAGCCGCTGGTAGAAAGCAAAAGCTGCGCCTCGCTGGGATATTAAAAACGTATATCCGGATAATCGGTAAAAATACCGTCCGCGCCCATGGCTTTAAGGTTTGCCGCTTCGGCCGGCTGATTGACGGTGTATACAAAAACTTTTAAATTATTTTCATGCGCCTGCAAAATATGGCGGCGCGTAATGCGCTCTTTGCTCATGTGCAGGCTGCAGGCCGCAATATCCAAAAGCTGCCGCAAATTATACCGCCGTTGTAAAACGCCTATTTTAAGGCCCGCGTCCAAAGCGCGTACGCGTTGCAGCGCGGCATAGTCAAAGGAAGAAATTATAATACGTTCTTTTAAAGGCGGCCCGTAAGCGTTTAGCATATTAAGAATCTTTTTTTCTATCCCGGGGTATAAATTGTTGTCGTTTTTTATTTCCAGGTTAAGGCGCGCGCCGGCGGGCAAAATATCCAAAAGC
>JAISVV010000172.1 GCA_031271365.1 Elusimicrobiota bacterium
AGCGTTTTTGAAGGCTGTCTATAAGCGTTACGTTTGCCTTTGGCAGCGCCATGGCAACGCCAAAGCCGATATAGCCCGCGCCCGCGCCGAAATCCGCCAGCGTAAAGGGGTTATCCGCCGCCAGCTTGTTTAATACGCCGGCTAAGGCCAAAGCGTCGCAGATATGCCTGTCCCACATCTCCTGCTTGGTTTGGGCGGCGGTTAGGTTTAAATCGTCTTTTTTTTGCCAGATTAAATCCACATAAGCCTCCAGCGGAGCAAACTGCCCTTCGCTGAGGTTAAGGCCGCAGGCGGCTGTAAAATCAGTTCTTTTGTTCATTTTTCCCGCGCCTGTATTTTTCTATATTAACCAAAATAAGCTGCAAATCCGCCGGGGTTACGCCGGGTATGCGGCCCGCCTGGCCTAAAGTTGCGGGCTTTATTTTGGCCAGTTTTTGCGCGCTTTCTATCAGGATACCTTTTACCGCGCTTGGGTCAAAGCCTTGGGGTATTATAACTTTATCGGCGTTTTGCAGGGCGCGGGCTTCTTTTAAATTGCGCTCTAAATAACCCGCGTATTTTTGTTGGATTTTGGCCGTGTTTTTGGCGTTTTGCAAAGACCACGGGGCCAAGGCGGCCTCGTCGATATCCGCGCCCTCTGCGGCTTTTTTATAATTTTCAAAAGCGGGTTTACAGCTTTGCGGCAGCGTGCCGTATTCAAAGGCATAGGGCGTAAGGCGTAAATCCGCATTATCGGCGCGCAGTATTATCCTGTATTCCGCGCGGGAGGTAAACATCCTGTACGGCTCGTTTACGCCTTTGGTTACAAGGTCGTCTATTAAAACGCCGATATAAGCCTCGTCGCGCCGTAAAATAAAAGGCGGCTGCCCGCGCGTTTTTAGCACGGCGTTAATGCCGGCCATAAGGCCCTGGCCGCCGGCCTCTTCGTAGCCGGTGGTGCCGTTTATCTGGCCCGCAAAAAACAAGCCGCCTACGCTTTTGACTTCCAAAGCGGGGGTTAAGTTGGCAGGGTCGGCGTAGTCGTATTCTATGGCGTAGCCGGGGCGTAAAATTTCGGCGTTTTCAAGGCCGGGCACGGATTTTAAAAGTTTATACTGCACGTACTCCGGCATACTGGTGGAAAAGCCTTGTATATAATATTCGCGCGTGTTAAGGCCCTCGGGCTCTAAAAAAAGCGGGTGGCTTTTGTTGCCCGGGACCTTGACGGCCTTATCTTCTATAGACGGGCAATAGCGCGGGCCCACGGCTTTAATATTGCCCGCGTAAAGCGCGCTTTCTTTGGCGTGCTTCTCTAAAACGGCGGCGGTTTCTTCGGTGGTGCGCGCTATGTAGCAGGTTAAAAAATCTTTTTTTACCGGCTTGTTAAAGACGGACATCGGCTGGTACGGGCTGTCGCTTGGCTGCGGGGTAAACTTGCTAAAATCCACGCCGCGGCCGTTAATGCGCATGGGTGTGCCGGTTTTAAGGCGTTTTGTTTCCAGCCCCAGCTTGTTTAAACTTTTGGATAAAAACGCGCTGGCCCCGTCGCCGTACCTGCCGCCGTTTAACATCACCTGCCCGATATGCACAACGCCGTTTAAAAAAGTGCCCGGCGTAAGGATAATTGTTTTGCCCAAATAGCGCGTTTGGCGCAAAGTATCTACGGCGGTAACGCGGCCGTTTTGCGTAACGATATCGGCGGCTTCGTCTTGCAGCAGATGTAAATTGGGCTGCTCTTCCAGATATTGTTTGTAGGTAAACTGGTAAATCTTTTTATCGCATTGCGCGCGGGGCGACCAGACGGCCTCGCCTTTGCCGGTGTTTAGCATGTGGTAATGCACGGCGCTTTCGTCGGTAATTTTGCCCATGGCGCCGCCTAAAGCGTCAATTTCGCGCACTATTTGGCCGTTGGCTATGCCGCCTATTGAAGGGTTGCAAGACATTTGGGCAATGGTATCGAGGTTTTGCGTTATAAGCAGCGTTTGCGCGCCCATTTTGGCGGCGATTAAAGCGGCCTCGCAGCCCGCGTGGCCCGCGCCGATAACGATAACGTCAAACTCTTTGCTATGCCTGTACATTATTTACCCACGCAGAATTTGGAGAATATTACGTCTAAAATATTGTCTGTGGTAACCTCGCCGATTAATTCTTTTAAAGCGCGCAGCGCGGCGCGCAGATGCTCGGCGGCGAGCTCTAAATTTTTCAGGTTTTCCCCCGCGCTTTTAAGTTCGCCCGCGGCTTTAATAAGCGCGTCGTAATGCGCGGCGGAGGTTATTAAAATATCGTCTTCCTGCAGGGCGGAAAGCTCGGTTACTTTTAAAATTTCTTCTTTAAGCGCGTCTATGCCACGACCGGTTTTGGCCGATATCAGCAGGCCGTCTTTGAAGTTTTGCGGCAGTAAATCGGCTTTATTTATAACTTCTATAACTTTTTTGCCGCCGGCGGAGATTTCTTTTAAAAGCCGCTCCTGCAGGGCGCTGTCCTGCGCGTTGAGGTCTTTTACAAAAATTACGATGTCGGCGCTTTGCACCGCTTTTTTTGAGCGCGCCATGCCCTCCTTTTCCGCCGCGTCTAAAGCGTGCTCGCGTATGCCGGCGGTGTCGGTTAAAATTACGCTGTAGCCGCCGGCGTTGAAGGCGGCCTCTATGGTGTCGCGCGTGGTGCCGCTTTGCTCGCTTACAATAGCGCGCTCAAAGCCCAAAAGCGCGTTTAAAAGGCTGCTTTTGCCGCTGTTTGGCACGCCGGCAATGGCTGCTTTAACGCCGTCTTTTATAAGCCGCCCGCTGCAGAAGGTGGCGGCAAGTTTTTGCGCCTCTTCCATTACGGCCGATAGGTTTTTTTGCGCGGCTTGCCCGTCCAGCGGCGGCATTTCTTCGTCGGTGTCGTCAAGGCGCACTTCTATCTGGGCTAAAAGTTCGCTTAGGCCTTCTTTTATGTGTTTGAATTTTTGCGATAGCTTGCCGTCCATGGCGTTCATTGCGGCTTTGTGGGCGGCTTTGTTTTTGCCGGCGATGATATCGGCCACGCCTTGCGCCTGCGTTAAATCCATTTTGCCGGCCATAAACGCGCGCATGGTAAACTCGCCCGCTTTGGCGGGCCGCACGCCGAGGGCGGATAGCAGCTCCAGCACGCGGGTTTTGATGTATGCGCTTGCGTGCAAAGTTATTTCCGCAACGTCTTGGCCGGTGTAGCTTTTTGGGGCGGCGTAGACAACCGCAACGGCCTGGTCCAAAACCTCCGCCCCGTCGTAAATTTTAACAAGCGTTGCGCGGCGGGCCTTAAAATTATCCTTGCGCGTAAGCCGCCTAAGCGCGTCCAAGGCCTGCGGCCCGCTGATACGCAGCAAAGCCACCGCCCCGCTGGAGGAGGCCGTGGCAAACGCGGCAATAGTATCGCGGCTGAAAATGAACATTGCTATATTTTATCATTTCGCGCGCGCGCAAGCACAAATTTAAGGGCACGGAAGTACAAAATACCTGACGGCAAAACGGGCCCGCCCCAAAAGAGGGACGCAGGCCCGTTTCGCTGCCGCAACGGCTTTTTTACTTAAAGTTTGTAATAATCAAAAGAGGCGCTGCCGCTGTTTATAAGCGTGCCGCCCAAAGCGGCGCAAGCCCTGTTTGTGCCCTTGCCTTCGGCGCAATATAAACCCTTCGGGGTGTAGCCGCTTCCATTCCCCGGGATAATAGCGTTTATCCCGCCAAAGGCCTGCGAGCCGCAAACAGTAAGGCCGGCGCAATATACTACGGACACTATTTTTTGCGGGTCTTCTTCCGTAAAATAACCTTCGCTGTACGAAAGGCCTACGCCGATATTTTTATTGCCTTGGGAATAATAAAAAATCGGTATCAGCTAAAACTCGCCTAGTCTTTTATATTGCCAATGACCGGGGGCTGTTTCGCTTACGACAAAGTCGGAAGGCGCTTTGTTTAGACTGCTGACATGCCCGTTGACAAGTTCATAGTGCTCCCGGGCTTCCCCAAGCGCTTTTACCAAAATCACCATCTCCGTATATTTTGCTTTTGTAACGGCTTTTCGGTACAGCGGCAAGGCAACGGCTGTCAATACTGCAATAATTATAACCACTACAAGCAATTCTATTAAGGTGAAGCCTTTTTTCATAGTTAAAACCCTGACAAAAGTTAAATTTATTGTTACATCTTATCTTTTTTAATTATACATAATTATACCTTTTTTTGCACCAGCCCGACGGCGTTTATAAATCCAAGCGGACCGAGTAACCCGGTACACTGGTCCATTCGGGGTACTAGTTTTTGCTGCGGCTGCGACGTGGCAGGCGCCTGTTTATTGGTGAAATTTTTATAGAATGGTCAGCAGATGCAAAAAGGCCGCTTTCCCGGTAAAAGAGGGAAAGCGGCCTTTTTTAAACTTTTGGCGGCGGATTTATTTGGTTTCTTCCGCGGTCGGCTGAGGGGCCGAAGTATCGGCCACATCGTTGCAGCCGGCGCTTTCAGCCGTAAGCACGCAGCTTTCGCCGGCGTTATCGGCGCTTATTGCATTGCTTTTGTCTTCGCTGTCTGCGGAGTTTAGGGGCGCGGCGGTGTTTGCCGCCTCCTGCGATAGGGTTGATACCGCGCAGCTTTCGGGCGTTTCTTTAACTTCCGGCGCGGGCTGGTTTTGGGCCTCCTGCGCTAAAGTTTCGGCCTGCGTGTCGGCCTCGCCTATGGGGCAGGCGGCGCTTTCGGCGGTTAAAACGCAGTCTGCGTTGTCGGCGGCGGGGGCCTCGGCGGTTTTAGCCGTTTTCGGCTGCGCTTTAAGCACTACTTTGCGCCATTTACCCTCGCCCTCGGAGATGGTGCTCACGTCCATATCTTCGGCAAAGAAGCGGTGGATATAGCGCCTCATCTGCGCGGGCATCGGGCGGAAGCGGTAAGGGCGTTTGGTGCGCTTTAGCATGCCGGCGGCGCGGTCTATTTCTTTATTAATTTTATCTTCCAGCTTGCGCCAGTAGTTTTGGGTGTCGGCCATTACGGAGATGGGGTTTTCAAAATTGCGGCTTATGATAAGCGTGATTAAATATTGTATGCTCTCCAGCGTTTTGCCTTCTTTGCCGATAACTACGGCCGGGTGGTCGCAGTCAAAGGTAAGTATAATGCGCTGCTGTTTGCCGTCCCACCAGACATTAAGGTTTTCCGTGCAGACGCCCATATTTTTTAACATTTGCTTAAGCGTTTCTTTGGCTTGGGCCATGGGCTCTTTCATATTATCCGGCACGACGGCGTTTTGTATCTCTGAAGAGGGCAGCTTTTGCGCCTCGTTTTCCTTAGGCTCGCGGGGCTCTGCGCTTCTGGCGCGGGCAGGCTTTTCGCCGCGCGCGGGGCGGCCGCGTTTTGCGCCGCCTGCTGATTTGCGTTCCCCCCTTTCGCCGCGTCTTCCGCCGGAAGTTTTGCGCTCGCGGCCCATGGGGGCGTAGGGTGATTCTTCTTTGCGTTTGCGCGGCTCGCTGTGCTCGGAGTCCCACTTCTTCTCCACGCTGCGCACTATGGCCGGTTTGCCGCCTATGCCTAAAAACCCGGGTTTTTCTTCCTGCAGGACGGTTACTTCCACCTGGTCTCTGCGGCGGCCCAGTTCGTTCAGGCCGCGGATAATGGCTGTTGCTACGTCTTTGCCTTGAGATGTAATTTCTTTT
>JAISVV010000070.1 GCA_031271365.1 Elusimicrobiota bacterium
CTTTAAATTTCGCCTTCATGCTGACGGCGTTTATTTTTGTTTCCTCTTACTATCTTAAACAAAACAATATCAAAGTTTTTACCGAAGACCTGCAAAGCACCGGCCTGTTTTTGCAGCCCTATATTTCGGACCTTTACCTTGCCGGCAAAACCGCCGAGATTGACCAAAAACTTAAAACAAATAAAGATAATTTTTACCGCATTACCTTAATTGACCGGGAAGGCCGCGTGCTTGCCGACAGCCATGTAGACATAAACGCCATGGAAAACCACCTAAACCGCCAGGAAGTTAAAGAAATGTTTGAAGACGGCTATTCCGTCGCGCTGCGGCGCAGTTCAACTTTAAAGGAAAAGCTGCTCTACGTCGCTTTGCCTATATATAAAGACGGCCAAATTGACGCCGCGCTGCGCATAAACACGCAGCTTAGAAGCATAACGCTTTTATCTAAAGAGTTTTTTGCCAAAAATGCCCTTATGCTTTTGACGGTGCTTTTGCTGGCGTTGATAAGCGCCTATTTATTTTCCGGCCTTTTGGCCGCAAGGATAACCGAACTCGGCCGCGCGTTTGCCAAACTTTCCGCCGGGGATTTAACGGCGCGGGCCCATATTTCCGGCGGCGACGAACTGGAAGAACTGGGCGAAAACTTTAATTTAATGTCGCAAAATATGGCCGATATCATAAAAGTAAAAGAACACAGCCGCGCAGAGCTAAGCGGCGTTATAGAAAGCGTTAACGATATCGTTTTAGTTATAAAAAAAGACGGGCTTGTGGCGCTTTCAAACCAAAAAGACTACCCCGGGAAATATTACTGGGAAATCCACGGCCTGGCCATTTTAAATAAATACATCGGCAAAACAAATAACGCCGAGCTGGAAATTGACGGCAAATATTACTCCTGCTCCATTGCGCCGATAAAAAATACCGCCAACATTGTTGCGGTAATGCACGATATTACCCAAATTAAAAACCTGCAAAAGATAAAAAATGATTTTATAAGCAATATGTCGCACGAACTTAAAACGCCGCTGGCTTCCATTAAGGCGTATTTAGAGCTTATCGCCGGCGAGAGCGACGAAACCGCCAAAAAAGAATATCTCGGCGTTATACAAAGGAACGCCGAACGCCTGGCAAATATAACCAATGATATTTTGCTGCTTTCTTCGCTGGAAGATAAAAAACGCCTGCGCCCCGCGCAGTTTAACCTGCAGGAAGTTTTTAAAGAAGCCGATACCCTGCTTGCGCAAAAAGCGCAAAGCAAAGGGCTGGAGCTTAACTTCCACGAGGGCGACGCCAATATAAACGCCGATAAATTTTATATAGAACAAATGCTTATAAACCTTGTAGACAACGCCATAAGATACACCGAAACCGGCCGCATAGACATAGAAGCCGAGCAAGACGACTTTGGCACCAAAATAACCGTAGCCGACACGGGCATAGGCATTTCTAAAGAACATCAGCAGCGCATTTTTGAAAGGTTTTTTGTGGCCGATAAAAGCCGCTCTAAACGCAGCGGCGGCACCGGGCTTGGCCTTGCCATAGTAAAACATATCGCAGAGGCGCACGGCGGCAAAGTAAGCCTTAAAAGCGAGCCAGGCCAGGGCACGACTTTCATCGTAAGGCTGCCTTAACAAATCCTTAACAACAGCTTAATTTAACCTTAATATTATCTTAATATCATATAAGCATGAAAAAGATAATAATAATCCTTTTTGCTTTTACCGCAATTATCTTTGCGCTAAAGGCTTTCAAAGCGGGCATAAACGCCCAAACGCCGCAATTTGACGAAGCGGTAAGGATATCCGGCTCCACCACGGTGCTGCCTTTGGCGCAAGCCGCGGCCGAAAACTATATGAGCGCCAACCCCAAAGCCGATATCAGCGTGCGCGGCGGCGGCTCGGGCGTGGGTATTAACCAGCTTTTATCGGGCATGGTGGAAATAGCCAATTCCTCCCGCCCGGCTAAAGCGGAAGAAATACAAAAAGCCCAAGAGGCCGGCGCAACGCTTACCCCCAATATAATAGCTTTAGACGCCATTGCAATTATTGTCAACCCCGCAAACAACATCAACAATTTAACGCGCCGGCAGATTAAAGAGATTTATACCGGCAAAATCCGCAACTGGAGCGCGCTGGGCGGGGCTGATGAGAAAATAGTTTTAATCGGCCGCGACGCCACCAGCGGCACCGGCGAGCTTTTTAACGAAAAAGCCCTCGAAAACGAACCTGCCGCCGGCGTTTTAGACCAAGCGGCCAACCCCGCCGTGGCCAATTTAGTGGCCGCCTCCAAAGGCGCTATCGGCTATGTGGGGCTGGGGTTTATCACGGAAAAAATAAAACCAATTACCATAGAAGGCGTCGAAGCCGGCGCAGAAACCGTGCTTGCCGATAAATACGCCTACTCCCGCCCGCTTTATATGTACACCCTGGGCGCGCCGCAAGGCGGCGTTAAAGATTTTTTGGATTATCTGCAAAGCAAAGACGGCCAGGCTTTAGCGCCGGGTTTGGGTTTTATACCCTTAAAATAAACGGCTAAAAAATGAACAGCCTTAAAGAAAGACTTATAAAATATGCCTTTACGGCAATGGGATATCTTTCGCTGCTGCTTCTGTTTGGTATCATGGCCGTTTTGTTTATAGAAAGCCGGCCCGCCGTTAAAGAACTTAATATTTTAAATTTTTTATTCGGCCCCCAGTGGCGCCCCGCAAGAACGCCCGCCGAATACGGGATACTGCCTTTGATAGCGGGTTCTTTATCGGTTAGTTTTGGCGCGATATCGATATGCGTGCCTTTGGGCGCAGGCGCCGCTTTATACCTAAACGAACTTGCCGGCGAAACGCAAAGACGCGTTTTAAAACCGGTAATAGAAATTTTGGCCGGGATACCTTCTATAATTTTCGGGTTTTTCGGGCTTGTTGCAGTGGCGCCGTTTTTACAGGAAACTTTTAACCTGCCCGTAGGCGTCTGTCTGTTTACGGCAAGCATTGTTTTGGGTATCATGACTATCCCTGCAATTACCACCATCTGCGAGGACGCTTTAAGTTTTGTGCCGCGCAGTTTTAAAGAGGCCTCCTTCGCCATGGGCGCAAACCGCTGGCAAACCTTAACCAAAGTTACCATACCCGCCGCCGGCAGCGGCATATGCACGGCGATAATTTTAGGCATAGGCAGGCTTATGGGCGAAACCATGAGCGTGCTTATGGTTGCCGGCGGCGCGGCTGTAATACCAAAAAGTATCTTTTCCCCCGTGCGCCCGATGACGGCCGCCATAGCCGCCGAAATGGGCGAAGCCGCCCGGGGCAGCATGCACTACAGCGCGCTGTTTTTGATAGGTTTGGTTTTATTTTTAATAACTTTGGCTTTAAATATTTTATCCGAGCATATAAGCAAAAAATACAGGCTTAAACTGGGGCAGGGCAGATGAAAAACAAAATAATACAAGCCTGCGGCTTTGCCCTGCTTAGCGCCTGTATGATAATAACCGCGCTGTTTTTGGCCGGTATTATTTACTTTATTGCCGTAAACGGCCGGCAGGCCTTAAGCTGGCAGTTTTTAACCGCGCCCCCGCTAAACGGCATGAGCGCAGGCGGCGTGGCGCCGGCTATTGTAGGCACCTTCTATCTTACTATGGGCTCCGTAATTTTTGCTTTGCCTTTGGGCGTCGGCTGCGCGGTTTATTTGCAGGAATACTCGGCCGGCGGGCGGATGTCAGATATAATACGCGTTGCGGTTAACAACCTGGCGGGGGTGCCCTCGGTGGTGTTTGGGCTTTTCGGGCTGGGGATATTTGTTAAATTTTTGGGTTTTGGCGTATCAATACTATCGGGCAGTTTAACCCTGGGGATTTTGATTTTACCGGGCATAATATCAGCCTCGCAAGAGGCTTTGCTGGCGGTGCCCGTTTCTTTTAAAGAAGCCTCCCTGGCCATAGGCGCGACGAAATGGCAAACCATAAAACGCATTATACTGCCCTGCGCGCTGCCGGGTATTTTAACGGGCGTAATTTTGGGCATAGGCCGCGCCGCCGGCGAAACCGCCCCCATACTTTTTACCGCGGCCGCTTTTTATAAACGCGGATATCCAAATTCCCTCTTTTCCGAGGTAATGGCTTTACCTTATCATATTTACGCCCTCATGACGGAGGGCGTCAACCCGGAAAAACAAACCGCTATAGCCTACGGCTGCGCTTTGATTTTAGTGGCGATGGTGGCTTTGATGTCATCGCTGGCTATCTTTATAAGAAACAAATACAGGAGCGCCTATGGAAATGGACCCCGCCGCAATTACAACGCCTAAAATAAAAACGGAAAATTTAAATTTTTTCTACGGCGGTTTCCATGCGCTTAAAAACATAAATCTCAACGTGCACGAGATGCAGGTTACCGCTTTAATCGGCCCCTCGGGCTGCGGTAAAAGCACTTTAATACGCCTGTTTAACCGCATGAGCGACATGACGCCAAAAACCCGCGCCGAGGGCAAAATAATGTTTGAAGGCGGCAATATTTTCGACGCAAAAACAGACCTCGTTAAACTGCGGCGCAATATAGGCATGGTGTTCCAGAAGCCAAACCCGTTTCCTAAAACCATATTTCAAAATATTTCCTACGGGCCGGAAATACAGGGCTGTAAAGATAAGGATTTTATTTACCACCGCGTGGAAGAAAGTCTAAAAAAAGCCGCCCTTTGGGACGACGTCAAAACAAGGCTGCACAGCAGCGCTTTGGGAATGTCGGGCGGGCAGCAGCAGCGGCTGTGCATAGCGCGCGCTCTGGCCGTAGAGCCAAAGGTAATTTTGTTTGACGAGCCCTGCGCCAGCCTCGACCCGATATCAACCGCCAAAATAGAAGAGCTGATACTGGAATTAAAGAAAAACTATACCATATTGATAGTAACGCACAATATGCAGCAGGCAAGCCGCGTGTCGGATTATACGGCGTTTATGTATTTGGGCAATTTAATAGAATTCGGCCAAACGGACCGGGTTTTTACCGTGCCCAAAGATAAAAAGACGGAAGAATATTTAAGCGGCGTTTTCGGATAGGATAAATTATGATTAATAAAAATATAACCGAACTTAAAAAACTTGTAATAGAATATACCTTGCACGTGGAAAGCATGCTAAGCGGCAGCTTACAGGGCGTTTTTGACCGCCAAAGCGACCCTTTAAAACAAATTATAGAAGAAGCCGAACGCGCCGCCAATATAATGGACCTCAGCATAGAAGACATGGCCATAAACACTATAGCCAAATTCCAGCCCGTGGCTACAAACCTGCGCCTTATAGTTGGTATGCTTAAAATGAGCAACAGCCTGGAGCGTATCGGCGACCATTGCGTCAACATAGCCCAAAGCGGCCTGTTTTTAAACGAGCAGCCGCAGCTTAAACCTTTTATTGATTTGCCCAAAATGAAAGACAGCGTTATGCAAATGCTTTGCGAGGCTTCAAAAGCCTTGCTGGAGCTTGACTCCGGCGCCGCGCGCGCGATTTACGAAATGGACGATATCGTCGATAATTACCAGCGCGCAATAAAAGCCGATTTAATAGGTTATATGGAAAAGGACGCCAAAAACATACGCCGCAGCATAGAGCTTTTAAATATCTCCGGCAACCTGGAGCGCATAGCCGACCTGATTACCAATATCTGCGAAGACATTATCTATATCAAAGACGGCGTAGTAGCGCGCCATCAGGGAAAGAAGATATAAACCTCAACCCGCGGCGGCGGCCGCGTATTTGGCCGCCAGCATAGAGAAGTAAAAAGACGCGCTGGCGGCCGTCATCAGCAAAGCCAAAACGGCCTCGGCCGAGGGGCGCTGGGGCTTATTAAAGTTTACGGGTTCTTTATTTTCCTTCAAAAAATCGCCGTACATTTTTGCCGAAGGCAGGAAAAACAGCGGCGACAAAATATTTACCGCCAAAAGGTTTAACATCAAAAAAATCCACGTAAGAGAAAAGGGCAAAGTAACAAGGTAAAGCCAAAAAGAAGCAAACGCCGATAAAGCGGGCTGGCTTTCTATAACGTAGCGGTAATTAAAAGACGACAGAAAAAGCACGCCGGGCGTAAGTATTAAAACCGCAATAAAAGCCGGCAGCAAATACGGCGCGAGCACTTTAAACATTTCTATAACTTTGCGCTTGCGGTGTATAAATAACGCTATGGAAATCTCTTCCGCGCGCGGACGGGGAAAGTTTAAAATAATGCCGTGCTTCATAAACCCGCGCGCCAAAAAACGCACCAGGGCGCCGCTGCGTTTTATTTTAACGTCTTCCCGCCGCAGGCGCTGCAATTTGCAAAGCGCCACATAAAACACGCGCCAAAGCGGCAATTTGACGCCGACGGCGTCGTAGGCGCGCGACACAAAAAGCATGGCCGTGGGCAAATACAAAGCCGTGCGCAGCCACAAAAAATTATAATAAAACCAGGAAAGCAAAATACAAAGATAAATAAACGGGTTAAAGATATAAGGCAGCCAGTAGATGCCAAGCATAGTCCACTTTAAACCTATAAAAAATATGGCTAAAGTAAAAGCCTGCGCCAGCAGATAGGCGGGCGATAAAAACACCTTTCCCGCGCCGGTGTTTGTTTTGCTCATTTATAACTCCGCAAGAGGCCTTCTTCCAAAGGCGTAAATTTTTGCTCCGTGAGGCTTATCCATTTATTTGGGTTGCAAACCCAGTGGCCTTTTATGGCCGCTTCTTTTACTTTATCGTAATTTAAAGCCGGAGTAAAGTTAAATATGCGCGCAAGGCCGCTGTAGATAAATGCAATAACTTCCAGCATAAAATAGGGCAGCGTAAACATAAACGGCGCAGGTTTGCCCATGGCGCGCGCCATGGCGTTGATAAAATACTCCCAGTTATAATTTTTATTCTCGCAGACAAAATAGGTTTGATTATCCGTCCTGCCGTCGGTTGCGGCCGTAACGAGGGCTTCTATTAAATCGTCCGCGTAAATAAAATTGAAACAGGTTGCGCCGCTTGATGTGTTTACCATAACGCCGCTGCGCACAAAAGAAGCTATTTTGGAAACGCCGCTGTCGTCGCGGCCGTAAACGACGGGCGCCCGTAAAATAACGTGTTTTATCTCCGGCGGGAGGTTTTGGGCCAAAACGCGCTCCCCCTCCAGCTTTGTTATGCCGTAGTCGGAGACAGGGGCCTCAACGTCCTCCTCCCTGCGGGGGTTGGTTCTGTATTCACTGGGGCCTGCCGCGGCCTGGCTTGAGAGATAGACAAACTTTTCAATCCCGCCGGCTTTAGCGGCGGCCAAAGCAAGGTTTTTGGTTACCTCCGCATTGCCTTTATAAAACTCTTCTTTATTATAAGCAAAAAGCACGGCCGCCAGATGAAAGATAATATGCGCGCCGCGCATTGCGGCGGCCAAATTTTCAACGTCGCCGTAATTGACGGCAGCAACGCGCGCGTCGGCCGCGTTTGCGCGGCGGGAGAATATTTTTACCTCATAGCCTAAAGCGGCCAGTTTTTCCGCCAGTTTTGCGCCTATAAAACCGCGCCCGCCGGTTATAATGGCTTTTTTCATTATTGATTCTCCTCTTTAACCGCTATGGCTTTAACTTCTTCCACGCCGCGGGAGACGCCCTCTATGGCGGTATCTATGCCGCGTTTAAAATTTTTGTCAAAATTATAAACCCCAAACCTCTCAAGCCCGCGGTTTATATCGGAGCGGGTGGGGTAATCGCCGTTTTTTAACCGCTCAAGCGGTTTTGGGGATATGGTAAAAGTTAAAAAAGAAAGCAGCAAAAACGCTACAAGCGCAATTACAAGCAAGTCAAAAAGCAAATTAAACAGAGGTATTTTATCTAAACCTACAAAATGGAACAAAGGCGTAAAAACAATCATCGCAATAGTAACGCCCAAGCCGATAAGAAACGCGGTAAGCGGCGCGAAAGAAGTATGATCAGGGTAGCATATCAAAACCGCAAAA